>NZ_CP108443.1:300000-583105 GCF_041435355.1 Streptomyces sp. NBC_01276 | reverse complement strand
AGCGCTGCGCGCTCGAGGAGAGAACCGCCTCGCTGCGCTCGGCGGCGGACCGCTTCGCGGTCCTACGAGCCGGCCCTTCCGCCGCTGTCCGGAGCTTCGCTCCGGACAGGTTCGGGGTTCCGCTTCGCCCACTCGAACGGCCTGCTCTGCAGGCCTGGGTGACCCCGTTTCACGGGGTCGGGGCCTTCGGCCCGTTGGGGTGGGTCCGCTCCGCTCCCCCACCCGGGCCCTTCCGGCTTCGCCTCCAGGCCTGGACCCCGCTGACGCGGGGCCCAGCTGGCAGCAGCTCACCTGCTACTCGACGGTGATGTCCTCGTAGGTGATGCTCACCCGCTCTGCGGCAGACCCGGAGTCGGACTCCCCGGGCGATGGACCCTCCCAACGGGATGCCCAGGCATTGCTGAGATGAGCACGCCGAACAGTCTGCTTCTGCGCATCCCGCAGCGCGATCGTGATGTTCTGCCGGGCACCATCGACGTCGCCACCGACCAGAGTCGCCTTGATCCAGTCCGTGAACGCAGTGCTCTTGTCCATACCCCGGATGATGGTGACCTCGCCCGCCTTACGGGCGCCGGGCTGCTTACGGACGATGAGCTCGCCGGTCGAAGAGGGCTGCCTGACCTCCACCACGTCCTGCTCCAGGGCCAGTCCCGAAACAGCCTGGACCGTCTCCACCTGGAACCTGCCGAGCTCAATGACGAACGCGGAAGTGCTGAATGTGTCACCGGTCAGCATGCGCACTGCCTCCTGTACTTGAAAACGAGCGATACAACCTCATCCGGCCACCCCAGGCCAGCCGCCACGACAGAAACCTCCCAGCATGAAGGACCGAACATCCAACCGAACGTCCAAGGGCCAGCCGACTGCCATACAGCCAACATGACGGAACGTAACCAGATCGGCGCACTCAGCGATATATGAATCCCAGTCACACCTTCGGCGCGAAGTCGATCACCCGAACAGCAGACAAACCCCCAAACGCGGAACATGACCCCAACTCACCGGACACTGGCCTACGACCCACTCGGATGTCCGCCCCCTCCCACACCCCTTACAACTCCACCTCGAACCAGCACTCAGCCATACCCGGCAGCTGGAAAGGACCAGAGGGAGCGCACTAACCAAAGCCCACCGCCGGCCCCCCGCGGCGAAGCAGCCCGCCGAACACCCGACCACCATCCTGCATCAAAATGGAGCCCGGATTAACCCTGGGCTCAGTCCGTTGCCCCGGCCCCGATGTCGAGGACGAAAGCGACGCTCAGAGCCAGGTGCTGCCCACAAAGATGCCGAGGCAGGCCGGTTGGCGACCTGCGTCGCCAGGCGCCCGCGAAGAAGCGGGCGGCCACCACGTCGGGCCGGGGCGCGGCAGCCTTCGAAGCGGGTGTACAGGCCCTCGGGCAGTACCTCGCCCGGGAGGGTGGCGGCGCTCCGGGGCGCTCCCACGTCGAACGCCTCCCGGACGGGAGTGAGCACCGTACGGGGGTGTGGCTCGCCAACCAAAAACAGCGCCGCGACCGGCTCGGCACCACACAACTGCGGGCGCTGGCCGAACTCGGGGTCGACTGGTCGGGGTCGGCTGTGTGAGATCCCGAGATCCGACGCCGGGGGCGGGCTGCCAGCGGGCCTGCGGCCGTTTCCTGACCACCGGCCTGTCGTTTCTCTGGCTATGAAGAAAATCATCAGCGGTGCCGTGCTTGCCGCCGCCGCCATGTCCGTCACCACCCCCGCCCATGCCGACGTCCGGGACAAAATTGACGGCCTGCAAAAGGACCTCGGGGGAAAGGTCGTCCGGGTCGACAGCCTTCCTGACACCGGGTCGATGATTTCCCAGATTCCCACTGAAGAGCAGCTCTACACGAAGGTCAAGGGCGCGGTCACGGAGCACCCTGAGAACTACGGGCTTCCCGCGCAGGGAGCCGATGCCACGAACCTCGACAAGACCGTCCTCAACGTCGCCAACAAGCTCCTCGAAAACAACAACCCCGTGAGGAGCCCCCAGCCGAGGTAGTAGCGGCGCACTGTCAAGCGCCTCCGGTTCGCTGACGGGTCCCACCGGAGTACTGAACCCCTGACACGACAGGCCCCTCGCCGGCCCCGAGCCGCACCGCTGCGGCCCCGCCCGATGCTCCGCCGTCACCCGCACCAGCCCAAGGCCCTGGCCGGAGCAGCCTGCCGCCAGTGCGCGGGCACGGCCGGCTCCGCAGGCGCGGCCTGCCCGGGGGCGGCGCCGGGGGGTGGTGGAGCGGGAGCGGGCCGCCGCCGCGGAGACGCGGGGGCCGTCGGGGACCGGGACGCCGGGCGCAGCGGTCAGGGCGCGCAGGACCTGGCCGACCATGCGGCCCGCAAGTTGTGAACTGGCACGCCCATGGCAGCCGGTCGTCCTCCTGATTGGCACCGGACGGCAGCAACTTCGTCACCTCGTGACAGCCATGATCACTACAACCGCCCAGGCTGAGCAGGAGACAGTCATCCCGCCCTGGCTGACGCCGATCCAGTGCCACCGCCGCACCCATTCACACCCGTTTCACGGGGTTCAGGCCTACGGCCTGTTGGGGTGTCCGCTCTGCTCCCACCCCCGGCCCTCCGCTCCGCTCCAGGCCCAAAGGCCCGCAAGCGGGCCCGGCCGGCGGGGGGCCACTACTACTCAACGGTGGCGTCCTCGTAGCCAATGGTCACTTGCTCTGCGGCGGAAGCGGAGTTGGCTACCCCGAGCTGTGCGCCTTCCCAACGAGATGCCCAGGCATTGCTGAGATGAACACGCCGAACTGTCTGCTTGTTCGTGTCCGTCAACGCGATCGTGATGTTCTTCCGGGCAGCATCGGGGTCAGTATCGACCAGAGTCTCCTTGATCCAGTCCGTGAACGCAGTGCTCTTGTCCGTACCCCGCGTCACGGTGACTTCGCCTGTCTTGCCAGCTTGCGGCCTACCCTCCACCCCGTCTTGTCCCAGCGTCAGGCCTGAAACGCTCTGGAGCGTCTCGACATGGAACTTACCGAGCTCGATGGCGAACTTGGAGTTCATCAATGAGTCACCAGTCGGCATGCGCACTCTCCTGTACTTGCGGGGGTCCGTCCGGGCCGCCCCAAGGAAGTCGCCGAAAACAGAGGGACGTCCAAGCGGGTCCGCGGGCCCAAGCACCAAACGGATCTGCCAACTGAACGTACAGCTAGCATAACGGAACGTAGTCGCTCCTGGTCCGTAAGCGATACACGAAACCCAGCCACACCTTCGGCGGGAAGTCGATCACCCAAACAGCGGACGAACCCCTGCGCCGGGAGGTGACCCCCCGCCTGACAAAGTTCACAGCCGGAAAAACCCGGGCACGAGAATCACCCACACACGGCATGCCACCGCAGGTTGCACCAGACCCTAGCTCCTGCAACGGGCCTCACGGCAGAGTCCAGAGACATCCAGAACACATGTCCCCCGAGCACCCTTCAGGCCCGTCACAGTGGAGTATCTATATAGATACTCAGATCCGGCTAGCGCGGACCCCTGAGAGGGGCGGATCCGTGCCCGCTTCGGGCCGCTCTCCGGCGAGGATGGGGGCATGCCACACACCATGGTCATTGCTGTACCCCCCGACGAACTGATGCGGCTTGACGCCCTGGTCCAGGAGCAGCAGACCGCCGAGACGCGGTGGCAGGCCAGCGCCGAGGAGGACGCCGACGTCCTGAGGCTGCGAGGACCCGAGCTGCGCGCGGCCCGCGCACGGATCCGCGCCGAACGGGACCGGCTCCGCAAAAACGGAACCCACCGGGTCAGCCGGCTCCGCGCACTCGCCCCCGCCCTCCGCGCCGAACTGGACCACCGCGGCCTGCTACAGGACTGGGACCCCATCCCCGAAGGCGCTCAACGGGCCGGACAGACCCACGGAGGCACCGGACCCAACAGGGGTACCGGACTCACCGCCAGACTCGTCGTCAGCCTCACAGACGACCTCTGGACACCCCTCCACCGGGGCATCTACTGGACCAACCTGCCCCACGTCCACGCCCTGGAACTCTGGAGAGACCGGTGGGGCCCCGGACCCGCCGCCGGACGAACGGCCGCAACACCCGACGCACTCACCGAACGCGAACGGATCGCCGCCCACATCACCACCACCGGCGACATCACCCGCACCGCCCTCACACACGCCCTCAACGGCCACTGAGACCGCCAACAAGGGTAAGGCGGCCCGGTGGTACTGCCCCCAGAACACTGGGCACCGGGCCTCAGGAGCTGTTTCCGTACCTGTCCGCGTTGCTGATCGAGGAGGTCGAGCGGCGGCCGGATCAGGTAGTGCTGAGAACGCGGGTGCGGGCGACGACTGGCTTCTGTCGGTGCGGCCAGAGCTCGGCCCGGGTGCAGCCCCTCGCCGCGGGCCCGGTCCACGAGCATCGCGACCAACTGCTCGTCACTGACCGTTGCAGCCGTCCCGGTCACCGACCCGCCGACCGGTATCTGCTCGATGGTGGTGGTGTCGCTCATCTGGCGTCTCCTTGATCATCGGATCCGCCGTTCATTGAACACTCCCACTGGCCGCCTAATTGTACCGAATGGAATTATTCGTGCGCGTGCCTTCGAGCCTGTCAAGGTTGTGACCGATAGCGCCGGTCACCAACCCAAAGTCCTGAACGCTGGTCCATGCTGCGTAATCGTCAAGAGCGTCTGTTTGGCGCCCAGGAAGGACGGCGCCGAAGTTGCCGCCCAGGCCGACGACTGACCGCACCCCGGTTCCTGCGGCGGCTTGGGCGCTGCCGCACCCAGCCCCCAGCACCGTGGTCGCAGCGACGACAGAGAGTGCGAACGCTCGCGTGATCTTCATGCCATGGTCAACGAGGCCAGCCCACGAATGTTGCGCCCCGAGCCCGGGTGGCACACGTCTCTCATCGGCTTCACCCGCACACGCCATATCGGAACGGGCTACCCGCACCCTAACCGGGCCCACTCCCGCGCCCGGACGGCCGCCTGCGGCTACGGAACGTCGCCCCGCCACACGAACCGGCCGACGTCACCGCAGCCCCCTCCGGCCGGCTCGTAGCCGGACCGGCCACCCGGCCCGAACGCACCGTGATCCGACATCAGCACCGCACCGTCCACCCGGTCACATCGAGCAGCAGCCCGTCTGCGATCTGCCGGTTTCGTATCAGTACGCGACCTGCGCGTCTACCGCCCCGTGTCAGTACCCCCACCCCCAAACACCATCCCATGTCAGGGAGCCGAATCCGATCACCACCCTTGCCAGCACGAACCTCAGTACCTGACGCAATGCCACTGACGCCACCCACTGACATGAAAGCGGCGCATCGCACGCGAGGGATGGACCAAGACGCACGCATATCACTGTCCGTAAATGATCTATCGCACTCCGTGATGCCATTGGGAGGATTCTCGTGCTCGCACGCGCGTCGTGCTCCTACTCGGGTTGGGATCGTCCATGGCCATTGAGGTTTCCCGTAGTGACCGTCTGGAACGGCTGCGCGCGCAGCTGCGGGGCGGACCTGTCTCGTCGAAGCGGGCGGGGCAGACGCCCTCGTCCCGGGGAGCGAACCTCCTCTTCGGCGTCCTGCTGCACGGCGCTGCGCGGCTGGAGGCCGGTCTGGAGCTCACGGACTGGGAGACCCGCCTGCTGGCGCCCGTGCGGGAGCTTGTCCCGGACGAGGAAGTGCGTGACTTCGGCCGCCTCTACCAGGAGGAGCAGGCCAGCAGGGCGAAGGTGTTCCCGGACACCTTCAGCGCTCGTCCGCTGGAAGCGGGCTACACGCTTGAGGACGTTTTCGCCGAGCTGCCGGGTGTGTATGAGGAGATCGCCGCGCAGCCGAACGTGAACGTGGTCGACCTCGACACCCGGGCCGACGATGCCCGGGACTCCAAGGAGTTCACCGAGGGGATGGCCGCGTACGGGTACGGCGCCACGGTCGTGACCTCCTCCGCCCAGGAGCCCGCCCCGCAGTCCGCGAAGCCCGTGAGGGTCAAGGTGTGGCTGGATAAATTCCACATGTACTCCGGATCGGACGAATTCGGCTCCGAGGAGATCTACTGGGCTATGGCCTCCGGTGCGGACGGCGGCAACCAGCAGGCGATCCGCAGCCGCACGTACACCGACATGTGGAGCGGCAAAACCCGCGATATCGAACCGAACACCGTGGTCTATCACGGGGCCGTCGACAAGGTCCTGACCTACAACATCCAATGCTGGGAGGAGGACCACGGAGCTCCGGCAGAGTTCGCACGCACCATGGACCGGCTGGCACAGATGGCCTGGGAGACAGCCGAGGCCCTGGGCGAGTTCCCCGCAGGCACCCACCTGGAGGCGACCCAGGCCTTCGTGGGTTTCATCGCCGGGATCGCCTCGCTGATCAAGCACATCCTCGACTTCATCTACGACGATCTCGTGGCGCAGCGGACGATCACCTTCGACCGGCGGGCGCTGGAGTCCATGGCCGGCAAGCCGTACGACGAAAAATGGTGGACCTTCAACGGCGGCTGGTTCGACGGCAACCACCACCTGCTCGTCCGCACCCACGTCGGCAAGCTTCCCTCACTCGCGGTCCGGTCCCTCAGCGGGACGGCCTGGAGCACCCCGGTGCAGCCCCCCGCCACGCACACACCCTCGGCCCCCGCACTGGCAAGCTTCGGCGACCACCTGTACATGGCACACGAGGGCATCGACAAGTCCCTGTACATCTCCCGGTTCGACGGCACCTCCTGGAGCCCGCACCAGAAGGTGCACCCCTACCCCGGGCTGTCCGCGCCGGCGCTGGCCGTTCACGGCGGCAGGCTCCACCTCGCCCACCGCGGCCTCGACAACGGGGTGTACACCATCTCCAGCCCAGACGGGGTCACCTGGTCATCCCTCGTGCGGCTGCCCGGCGAGACCCAGGACGGCCCCGCCCTCGCCCTGAACGGACCCGACCTGCACTGCGCGTTCCGGGGCGTGAACAACGACCAGATCTACTCGTGTGTCCTGCGCAACGGCACCTGGCACCGGGCCCTCGACCCGCACCCGTCGATGCGCACCCACTACGGTCCGGCACTCACCCAGGTCGGCAGCGCCCCCTTCATGGTCCACACCGGACTCAACCGGGCCGTCTTCATCGCCTACCGGATGTACAACGACGTCTGGTCAGAGCCAACCAACATCGGCGCCACCGTCACCGCCGCCCCCGCTCTCGCCGAAGTCACCGGCGGGGACCTGGGGTGCGCCGTCCAAGGCATGGACGGCGTCATCTGGCACAACCGCCAGAACCGCAACAAGTGGGGCGGCTTCCAACAAGTCCCCAACACCGGCAACGCCGTCTCCGCACCCGCCCTCACCCTCCACCGCGGCGTCCACTACCTCGCCTACGCCACCGCCACCCCCGGACTCTGAACACCACCACAGCGCACACACCACCCCTGACAACACCCCCCGGCGCGGGCACCACCACATGACGGCGGCCCGCGCCCGGGGCACCTCAGAGGCGAACACCCGGGCACGAGCCACACAGCACTACCGGCAGGCCTACGCCTCGACGCCGTGGCCGATCACCCTAACGAGCAGCGCCGCGAGCCCAGTACAAAGGCCGCACCCCCCGGCGCCAAGGACCGCGCACCCCGGCGCACCGCACCCGACACTCGCGTGCCCGAAGTCGCCGCCGCCCTCGCCACCGCCGAGAACGGCCAGGGGCCCGCCGTCACCGCGGACTCCCTCGCCTCCCACTACGGCATCAGCACCCGCACCGCCGAACGCCTCCTCGCCAAAGCCCGCACCACCCGCTAGACCACCGGGCGGCAGGCCTGCACCATGCCGCGAACGTGAGGGGGCGGCGCGCCCTGGCACGCCGCTCCCTCAGCGATTCCGGCCGCAGCCGACCGCCCCCTACACCCGGACCGCCCGATCCTGCGCAAGCCGCGCGCAGTGCAGCCCGCCGCCCACATGTCACTCCAGCATCGGCCCGACCGCATCCCCGTGCTCCGTGCACCACGACTTGGGGACCAAACCGCCGCAGTCATGCCGCACACAGACACACTCCTGGCCCGTCCTCACTTCCGGGACTCCGTGGCGGACCGCCTCGCCCGCCGGCCCGTCCGAGGCCGTACCGCGCAGACGGGCCGGCCACGCGAGGGTGACGTGCAGACCGCCCGACCCCGGCCGGAACCGGTCGAGAACCCGCACCTCGCCCAGCACCGCCCACACGCCCGAGCCCGGCACGGTCAGCCGGCGCAGCGTCGCACCGAACATCCCGTCCGCCAGGGCGTCGAGGGCGTCGGCGTCGCCGTCCTTGGACCAGGCCGAGAGCCGGTCCTCGCCCGACGGATCCTCGGCGAGGGCCAGGAGCGGGTCATCGAGGCGCAGTGCCCGCGTACCGCCACCGGGACGGGCGAGCAACAGGGACGCGGTCGGCGGCTTCGTGGGGATGGCGATCTTCTCGTGGGCCAGCAGCCACGCGAGGACGGCGGCCCGGTCGAACTCCGGGTGGACGTCGGTCCCACCGACCGGGGTGGGGAAGTCGGGGTGGCGGCGGCGCCACTGGACCACCGCGGCGCGCCCCACCCGGGCGATCCGCGCCACCCCCGCCAACAACAACCGGTAGCCGCCCGGGTCGACCGGGTTGAGACCGGCGAGCGGGGACCGGCGCCCGGCCGTGACCGTGCGCACCGCCCGCCAGTCCACCGACGGCCACACCACCGGCAGAAGAGCCACCTCCTCCGCGCTGTAGAGGGCCACGGTTGTGACGCCGCCCTGCCGCTTGAAGTCGATGTCCACCGACCCCACAGGCGAGACATACCCCCGCTGCACCAACACGTCGAACTCGACGCGGCGGACGCCCAGGCGTACCGCAGCCGGGTCCGGGCCCTGAGGGACGTGCCGGTCGAGCAGCGCTGGCAGGTCTCGGCGGCGGGCCAGCGCGGCCACCTGGTCCGGGTGAACATCGGGAGCCTGGACGTCGCCTCCGAGGTAGACCAGCAGACCGGCCCGAACCAGGTGACCGACCGCCGCCGCCGTCACCCTCGGGCGGCAACGCGGCAACGGCACCCCCAACGCCTCCGTCAGCCGGTCCGCCGCCCACCCCGCACCCACCGGCCCCCGCAGCGCCGCACGCACCGCCTCCGGGTCGGCGGCCTCCACCACCGCCCGCGACCACACCCCCGGGCCGGCGTCCGCCGGAGGGACCAGGCCCGAACCGGCCGCCCACCGCCACGCAGCCACCGGCACCCGCAGCCGGGACGCCACCGCGTACTCGTCGTACACCTCACGCACCGAACGCACCATGAAACGCACTCCGATCACACATCGCGCGGCCCGATGGTCGGGCCGCGCGGGAAACATGCCGAAACATCCTGCTTCGTGTCAATAAAATTGATTACAGGACGAGTTGGGAGCACACCGCATAAGCCGCCCACGCGTACGCGAGGGCCAGGTTCACTCCGCCGAAGGACATTGGCGGAGGGCCAACAGCCCCTGGTCGGACCGGTCCCGGACATGCGAAAGAGGCCGTCACCCCAGGGGTGACGGCCTGAACATCCGCAGCGGCAACTGCACCATCAGTGCCGTCAAGACGTCCTCGACCTCGCCGGAACAGGCCACCAGGCGACCAGGGCCGCACAGGCCGGCGCGGGATCTGGCAGGTTGGCTACGGCGGGCTCAGCCTGTGGTGAGGGTGATGGTCCCGTGAAAGGTCGTGCCAAGGGTCCCGCCCATGTTGGCCTCTACGGTGGCGGGGCCGGGATTCCAGTTTCTCAGAAGTGGAAGCCCGGCCAGATCTACAGCCCCCTGGATGTCGACTGCCCAGGTGTGGGGTCGCCCGTCACAAGCGATGAAGACGGAGCCTCCTCCGGAGATTTCCTCCCCATCCGCCCCGTCCTGGCTGAGAGCCACGGCAACGTCCGCAGGCAATCCGCCGGTGCACGACGCCGTACCGGAAACGTGCGCGATATTGCGGTGGAGGGTGGGGATGTATTCGCGCAGGGGGGCGGTGGGGTTGACGGTGAGGGTGTAGGTGACCGCGTGGGCGGCGGGGGCGAATGCCACTCCGCAGGCGAAGAGGAGCCCGGTGGTGGCGAGGGACGCGGCGCGGCGCAGGTAGTTGGACACGATGGGATCGCTTCCGTTCGAGATGAGGGGCCGTTCGGCACGCTGAGCTTGCGGCGGCCGTTGGGTCGGCGCCATGCCAGTTCGACCGAACGGACGCGTCGGCACACTCGGACGGCAAGGGGTCCGCCCAGGGCTCTCCCTCTCCCGGCCCTGACCGGCCGACACCGAATGGAGCATCGTCGACGCCGTCTCAGCCGTCGCCCGTCTCGTCGCCCATTTCCGCCCCGAGGAAACCGGCGCCCCCCTGCGCCGAATTCGGGCCGTGGTTTCCCAATAGGCCCGGTGGTGCGGTAGTCAGCCGGCCGCCGCCGCGGCCTCTGCCCCGAACGGCGGGACGTCCTCCACGCCCATGTCCAGGCGGATCCGCTGGAACCGGAGCGGGTGGCGGTACACCCCGTGGTCAACGGCCCTGTCGGCGCTGACCTCCGCCACCAGCTCCAGGCGGACCAGCACCACATCCAGCACGCCACGGCTCCCCCACGTCGAGGTGAACCGCACCCCCTCGAAAGGGTGGCCAGCGCCGGCCGCGACGAGCTGCTCGCCGACTTGCCGGGAGACCTCCGGACGCAGCGGGACCGTGCGGCCGACCGGCCGCAGCCAGCCCGCCTGGTCGTAGCGGCCCAGAACCAGAAGCTGGGGGCGGGTGAGGGTGCCGGTGATCGCGCCGATGACGCCTTCGGTGGTGTCCCGAGGAGGTGCTGGACCACCTGGAGGGCTACCGGCGCTCCGCCCCGGTACGGGCCGGAAACGCGGCCGCCGACCAGATCCAGCTCGACATCTACGGCGAGGCCGCTTACGCCCTCGCGCAGGCCCGGGACATCGGCGGCATCCGTGGCTGGCACGCCTTCGCGCGCGTCGTGGACTGGCTCACCGACTGCCGGCCTCGACGATCAGCGCGACCGCTTCTGTCCAGCAGCCCGGCCTTCAGCCGGTCGCGCAGGCCCTGCTCGCCGGACAGGTCCAGATCGTTGGGGACGCTCCACCTCTCGGTCAGCGGCTCCCACATCGCGCGGGCGTCCGCCCGCCACCGTCCCCGGGGCCGACCCCCCGGGGACGGGGACGGGGCCGGGGCCGGGGCCGGGGACGGGGCCGGGGCCGGGGACGGGGCCGGGGCCGGGGACGGGGCCGGATCAGGAGCGGGAGCAGGACCAGGACCAGAGGCGGCTTCTGGTGCGGCGGGCGCCGCGTACGGATCGGGATTCGGGGCGGGGGTGGACCGCGCGGCGGGCACCCCGGCCGCAGGTCCGGCCTCTGGTACGGCGACGCCCTGCCCGGCAAGGAGGAAGGCGACGGCCCGGTCGACACCGACACAGCCGGGGAGTCCGGGGCCCTTCATTCCAAAATTATGGAATGGAGGCACTGGACAATGCCGTACAGGGTCCGGCGGTCACCGGGGACGGCGCAGCGGCGGCACGCGAGACCGTGTCCGAGGTACTCCCCCATCCGCTCACGTCCGGTCACCCGGGCACACGACGTCAGCATGCACAGGCACATCGTTCCAGACGCCCGAACCAGCACCCATCCACCTTGACCAAAGAGATAGGGGCACCCGCCGGGTACGGTCTGCGTCATGAACGATCAAGAGAACCGCCGGTCTTCGATTCACGCATTCGCAACCTGGGAGCCCCTGCTGCGGCTCCTGCGGGTGGAGAATGCGGAGCGGCTCGCCGTTCCAGGCGGTCGGGTGGTGGGCCGTATTACCCGGAGCGGTTGGAGCGTGCCCCTGAAGCAGATGCACAACGACGGTGTGCTGCGGGTGGTCGATGTCCTTGTGAAGGACGACATCAGTGCTGTGACGTTCGTGATGGAGACGGAGGCGACGGGACGCACCCGGCTCCACCTCCTCATACCCAGCAGGGCGGTGGAGCTCGGCTTCGGGTTCAATCCGGGGGCGCTCGTTCTGGTCGAGGATGCGCTCCCGGAACCCTGGCGGCGCCTTCCGGAGCCGTCGCCGCGGGCGGTGTCGGCGCCTTCGGCGGACCCGGCGCTGCTCGAACGGACGGTACGCGGGCGTCTGCCCGGCGCTGTCGGCGCCACCGAGGCCGAGATCGCGGCGGCCGAGTCGCGTCTGGGCATCCCTCTGCCTGAGGAGCTGAAGGCGCTCTACCGGGTGACGCGGGCCCAGTGGGCGGACTGGAGCGGCGACTACGAGGCAGCGAGCCGCCACTCCGAGGCGGTCCGCTGCGAACTCTTCAGCCTTGAAGGCCTGTACGTCGCCGAGCCGACGACCCGCGAGTGCCCCTGGAACCACGCGGCGATGGAGGCGGTCGAGACACGGCCCTCCGCCGCCGTGCAGGGGCTCGCCGGCTCGCCAGGCTGGATCGCGTTCGGCGACAACGGAGGCGGCGACCGGCTGGCCGTCGATCTGACCCCGGGCCCCCACGGGCACATCGGGCAGGTCATCCTCATATCGCACGAGGAAGACATCGGCGCCCGCCTCCTCGCCGACTCCCTGACCGACCTGTTGCTGGACCGGCTCGCCACGGAATCCGGCGGAGCAGAGCCCCACCCACCGGCCCCGACGTCGTTCGCCCACAACCAGGAAACCTTGGGGAGCGCCGTGCACCCCGGCCTGGAAGCCCTGACCCTCAACGCACGGGGCGGCCGCCCCGTCAGCCTCACGCCCCTCGTGGGGCTGCCCCGACTGCGATCCCTCGCCGCGCAGCCCGGGACCCTCGCCGACCCCGTTGAGGTCGCGGGGCTTACCGGGCTCGAATACCTGGAGCTGGGATCTCAGGAGTGGGGCGCCCTCCTCGATGCCGACGCCGTCCCGCAGGGCCTGTTGGCGGCCGCCGTCAACGGGCCTTTCGACGAGGATCCCGTGACTGTCGCCGGCCTCGCCAACGAACTCCTCGCCCTGTGGGGCCGACCCCGTATCACCCAGACCGTCGTCGAGGGCGACCTCGGTCCGGCCTAGCTAGCGGCCCGGCCCCGTTCCTCGTACGCCCGTGCGCCGGGGGCCGCCTGCCAGGCGGCGCCGTGCTCGGGCCGCTGGATCCTGCACTTCCTCCGACTCGTCAGGGGGAGGTCCTTTCGGGACAGGGGAGTGTTGTCTGGTCAGTCGGTGAAAGAGTCCACTCCACCCGGCTCCGTCTCCATGGCCTGGCGGTCGAACCTCAGCATCGCGGCGAAGAACAGGCCGCCCAGGAGTAGGAGGCCCACCACGATCACAACGGAGACGAACGCTTCGTGCGGGGTCACCAGAACGAACAATGCGATGAGCGTCCACACCAGAGCGCAGACAGCGACCGGCAGTTCGAAGCGTCCCAGGTCGAAGGCGCCCTTCTTGCGGCCCAGGCGCCCGCGCACCGCCAGGTAGAGCACGATCGTCGAGCCGTAGGTGAGCGCGGGGAGGATGGTCGAGGCCGTGACCAGCTCCAGCAGCGCGGCGCCCGGCAGCGCCACCATCAGGACGACGCCCAGAGCGAAAACCAGCACGGTCGCCGGGATCGGCGTCCTCGTGCGGGGGTTCACCCGCCGCATCAGGCGGTGGGCGGGGAAGCGCCCGTCGCGCGACATCGCGAAGACCAGGCGCGAGCACGCGACCATCACCACGATCCCGGCGCCGAAGAACGCGATGGTGATCGCGACCAGCAGCGTCCTCTCCATCGCCGGACCGAGCTGGTCACGCATGATCGCCGCGACCGGTGAGCCGTTGGCGCTGATGCGGGGGATGTCGTCGATCGCGACGGTGAGCGTGATCAGGAACAGCATGCCCAGGACGCCGGCCGCCACGACCGATCCCACGATCGCGCGCGGGACGGTGCGGAACGGATCCTTGGCCTCCTCGGCCAGGTTCGCCGCGGAGTCGAAGCCGACGAGCGTCGCGAGCCCCATGATCATCGCGAGCATCAGCCCGCCGCCGACCGCGAAGTAGCCGGGGGCGTGTTCGACGACACCGCGCGAGGTGAGGTTGCCGACCGCGCCGTCGCCCGTGACCGCGACAGCGATGACAAGCGCGATCACCACCACCACGACGAGCGCCAGTTCGAGCCCCACCGCGACGGTGTTGATCAGGCTGACCAGGCGCGTGGAGGCTACGGCCAGCACGGTCTGGACAAGCAGGACCACGAGCGTGATCACACGTGCGGTGTCCTCGTCCGGCCCCATGCCGATGAGCGGCATGAACGCCTGGCTGGCCAGGGCGTTGTCGACCGCCACCACGCCGATCGCCAGGTAGCAGAAGGTCAGCCAGCCGAACCCCCAGCCGATCTTCGGATCGGCCAGCCGCGAGGCCCACTGATAAGAGGAACCGCTGAGCGGGATACGAGCCGCGAACTGCGCGACCACCAGCGCCACGAGTGTCTGCCCCACGGCCGCGACGATCCACAGCCAGATACCGACCGGCCCCGCGGTCTGCAGTACTTCGTCGTACGTCGCGAAGATGCCCACCGCCACCGAGATGAACGCGAACGAGATCGCGAACACCTGAAAGGGACCGAGAGTGCGCTTGAGCTCCTGCCGGTAGCCTCCCGCCTCGACGGACCCCGCGTCGCCCCGGGCATCGGACGAGGACTCCACCACCGCGGCCACCTCACCTTCCAGGGGCCCCTCCAGTGCCCGAGGCACACGGCAGGCAGGGACCGATCAGTGCACCATTTTCACCATCTTCCACGCCTATGTTCCGTTCGACTCACGCGACCAGCCGTACGGATGCCACCCTGCCCTCCGCCACACTGCGCCGGACCCGGGGCAGGGTGACGGCCGGTGCCCTCCGGTCGGGGATCCGGCGATACCGGTGAACCATCGCCCGGTGGGCGTGCCTGCATCTGTGCGAGGAGGTCCTTGCGGCAGCCGCTCTCGCCGAGGATGGCAAGCATGTCAGCCAAGGGCTGTCCGCAAGGCCAACGGCCGCGCCCGGGGCTTCTTTCTTGAACAGTCCAGCATGCATGACCGGGCCGGCCGCGGTCATGCCCGGCGACCGACAGGGTCGCGACCCAGAACCTTCCATCCCACTGACGGCGGGGCGTGTCGGTGCTCAGGAAGAACCGTTGAAATAGCATGAACGAATCCGACGACCTCAACGACCAGGAATGGGCCGCGATCCGCGCACTGCTTCCCCGCTGCGGACCGGGCGGGCCAGATTACCGGGCCGTCGTCAACGGCATCCTGTGGCAGCAGCAAGGCGGCCGGCGCTGGCACGACCTGCCCGCCCGCTACGGGCCCTGGCACCGCTGCGCCGAACGCCTGCGCCTGTGGAACACCGACGGCACCTGGCACAACGTCCTCACCTGCCTCGCCGCCAGCCGGCCGCTCCCCCGCCACACGGACCAGACCCGCGACACGACGGACCCTTCCCCCACGCGGGAGGCAGTCGACGACCGGAACAGCCCCTGGCTTCCATAACCGCCTCCGCTACCAGGCGTCGGTAGTCCTTCTCGCAGGCTCTGCGGTCAGCGCGCGGCCACCCTCACCGAGTCCTCGTCGCGCTCCGCCCGATGCCACGGGCGCTCACCCTCGCGGCCCCGCCCGCACCGCACAGCCGCTCACGCAGCCGTATCAGGTGGGAAAGGCCCGCCACTTCCTTGAACCGGTCGAGAAGAAGGCCGATACGGCGGTCATCGCCCGCCCGCACGGCGACAGCAATGGCGTCGGCAAGCTCCTCGGGGTCCTCAGGCACGCGGAGAGTCTTCACCGATACCGACCGATCCATCCCTGCCCCGACCAGCGGGCAGCAGGTGCGCTCACGCAGGATGGATCCCTCCAGCCATCACACCTCCCCCGCTGCAGAACCGCCCCACGGGAATTGCGCCCACGCCGCTCTGGAACGGCCGCGCACGCCACCGAGCCAGCGGGCAGATCAAGCGGGTGCCGTCGGCCGCGGCTGCGTGACGGCGACGTGTGACGGCGGCCGGTGCCCGGCCGACAGCACCCCGAAGGGGAAGAGGCCGACACGGCAGGCGGGCCCCTCGCCCTGCCCATCCCACCCGATCCGGCGTTCACCCACACGCCCGACCCGCCCCACGCCCGCCGGAACCACCCGCACAGACCCCGATACCGGCCCCGCCGGCCAGTGAGCGCAGGGCCATAGCCCTGTCAGGACTGGGACACCGAAGCGTCCGGGCGCTGAATCACACGGGTGGCGGGGCGGCCCGGTGTTGCTGTCGCCAGAGCGCTCTGGTTCACCGGGCCTCGCCCGCGCACGCCCTATCGACGCGGACTAAACCCGACCATAACCACGCCCAACCAGCACCCGGCCTCACAAGCACCACGTTCGGCATCCCGCGTGACATGCGCGGGCGAGAGTTGACGCTCAACGCTGACACCAGCGGCCAACCGGGCCGATCGCACTACGGTGCCGCCGCGGCCCTGACCGTCACACATCAGGGGAGCGGAGCGAGCGTGCGACCACGCCCGCCGCCCAGGCCTTGACGTGGTCTCAGAAAGTTTGGAGGGGAAGGCGTTTGAAGGAGGAAGGCCGGGTTAGACGCGAGACAAAGGAAGCCGCCGCCATGCAGGGGGCGCTCCCGGAGCAGGCCCCGCTGCATGCCGCCCTTCCCCCGGCGGCATGCAGAAGGCTTGCCTGCACCACGGGCTGCCGCCCGGATCCGCACGGCACCCGGGCACCCCCGCCTCCGGCCCCCTCCCCGGCCGGAGCAGGGGCCGTCCGGCAAACCCCCGGCAGCGGCGCTCTGACCGCCGCCCCCGGGCACGGACCCGCCGGCAGCAGCCCGGCACCCACCCGGTCATCCAGCGCGACCCACCGCGTCTGGCGCCCGGCACGACCGCGCGACGGAGCAACGGTACGCGCGGCCAGGAGGGCGTTGAGGCCCGAGGAGTCGCAGAAGGACAGGTGCTGCAGACCGACCACCACGTCGTAAGGAAGCCGTTCGCCGGACAGGGCGTCGAGGAGTACGTGGCGGAAGTGACCGGCCCGGCTGATGTCCATCTCACCGTGCGGGCGAACCACCGTCGCACTGCCATGGACCTCAACGTCGATGTCCATGCTGCCCTCGCCCTGCACGAACCTTCTCCTCTCGCCGTTCCCGGACAAACGGTAGGGCCGGCGGCAGCCGACAACCAGCACCACATCGGCCGGGAATGGCATGTCCGGCGACCGGGTCGCCCACCCCAGGTCAGCCGCAGAGGCCGACTCCGGCGAAACGGGCCAGGACCCTGCGCGTGCTCGTCGATGAGATCCGGGCCTGATGATGACGGCTGGCGCTGGCGCTTGTGAGGGGCCCCGGCCGGCCGGGGGAGGGGATGGCCGGTCGGGGCGGTGCCGGGCCGACGGGGGGCCAACGGGGCGGTCAGGGTGGGGGCGCGGAAGGGTCGTCGCCTCGCGGCGGAGGGCTCTGGGGGGCTTCAGCCGAACGGTTTTCCCCGCAGGCATTGGTCGGGCCCGGGGACACGGTCCCTTCCCACGCCCCACACATGAATGAACGGTCAACCAATCTGGAATGTTCCCCACCGCCGGTTGTCCCGGAAACGAACTCCAGCAGGCACTCACCCGAGGCAAGACGCGAAAGAAGGCCTAACCTCCAGCCGGAGCCTGCCTCCGCACACCGCGCCGCGCTGCGGCGCCATCTGGAAGCACGGTGACGTGCGCGCCGTCCGGGCGTTGTGCCTGGCATGGACGAGACACTGGACCTGCTGGACACCCTCCTCGACGGCGTCACCGAACCCCGACTGAAACTCATCAGCGCAGACGAGGCACGAGCAGTGACGGTTCTCCTCGGACTGCTCGATGACACCGTCCAGAGCGAGGAGATCGGCCGGGCCGCGGGCGAGATGCGGTTCCGGATCGGCTCACGCCTCGCCTGACCCTCCCCCGCCAGCCTGTTGCTCTCGACTTCTGCGTGAGAGCACGGTCTGCCGAGACCTGGCAGGCGCGCCCCAGCTCAAGCCCCGGCTCCCGGATTGACTGACTCGGCAGTGCGGCGGTATTCGGCGTTGAGGCGCTGGGCTTCTTCGAGCTGGTCTTCGAGGATGACGATCCGGCAGGCGGCCTCGATGGGAGTGCCCTGGTCGACGAGTTCCCGGGCGCGGGCGGCGATGCGCAGCTGGTAGCGGGAGTAGCGGCGGTGTCCGCCCGCAGACCGTAGCGGGGTGATCAGGCGGGCTTCGCCGATGGCGCGGAGGAAGCCCTGGGTGGTGCCGAGCATTTCTGCGGCCCGGCCCATGGTGTAGGCGGGGTAGTCGTCGTCATCGAGACGGCCGAACGAGTCGTCTGCGGTCATTGCACCTCTCTGTGGAACGCGTGGAGGGGCCCGGGTGCCGTTACGGCACCCGGGCCCCGAAGGAACTGCTACACCATCTGCCGGCCCTGCTACTGCGCCGGCCTTCTGTTTCCGCCGACCCGACCTGACTTCTGCCGGGAGTGCGGGGATCGCGGTTGCTTGACCGGAGACCACCTCACTATCGATGTCCTGCGGTACCCGGACTCAGACTTACGCCCGGGCGATCCTGATGGCGCTCGGCTCCTCCGTTCTTCCCTCTGGATCGATCACTTACCAAACGGGAACTGCGAACTGCTGTTACTGCTTGTACTACTGGTGGCTTCTCACAGCGCCACTTCGGCAGCCAGCCCCGTCGCCCATCCTGCATCTGCTCTGGCTTAGAACCCCACTGCCGAACCTCCCGGTGCGCGCGCCCGCAGCCGACGCCTTCACCGAGGCACTGCTCACTGACTTCACTGCTGGGTACTGCCAACTGCGGGTACTGCCACTGCGGTACTGCTTGCGGCGGCCCCTGATCACTGCGGGCCACCCGGTCCGGCCGTCAGTCCCGTCACCGTCCTGCAACCGCTGGCTTCGGAACTCCACCGCCGCACCGTCCAAACGAACTGCAACTGCGGGTACTGCTGCCCGGCAGTTCGTCTCTGCCGGGCCCTGCGGTCTCTCTGCGTTACGAGAGAAACCATAACCACGTCACAGCCCAATGTCTACTCCCGCCGCCATAGATTTTCGGGTGCCGCGTGACGAGAAAATCGCAGCCGGCGGGGTTGGCCGGTTGAGGGCCAGGACAGAACTGGCGGGCAGGGATCCGGCATCGACGGTGACAGAGCGGGGAGCACCAGAGGGACACGTTGAGCATCGACGCCCCAGCCGCCCGTTCCGATGGCGCTGTCGCCGAGGCCCGGGGCTTCCTCGGGGCTCTGCGGCCGGCCGTCGGTCCGGACGCCGCGGACAGCGTGGTCCTGGTCGTCTCCGAACTTGTCAACAACGCCGGGCGCCACGGCGGCGGCACCTACGCCCTGCGCCTGCCCCCATTACCGTCTTCGTTGGCTCCGCAATGGGGCTCCCGGCCTCCGGGCTCGGCATGACTTCCCCCCCTTGTTGACCATGATCCGGGGAGCGGTGTCACCGGGCCCGGAGGCATCGACGGACCGCTGACGAGGGGCTTGAGCACCGGCTTCACCCGAGCCGGAAGAGCTCTCCGTAACGTGGATGTGGCAGCTCGGTGCCGAGGCAAGGCCGGACGAAAGCGTGATGGAGGAGCCTGCACGTGATCGACACCGGCGACATCGACGTCTTCCTCGGCCTGGACGTCGGCAAGGGCTAACACCACGCCACCTCCGTCACCCCGGCCGGCAAGAAGGCCTTCGATAAGCGGTTACCCAACACCGAACCCAAGCTCCGCGAGCTCTTCACCAAGCTGAAGGCCAAGCACGGAACAGTGCTGGTCGTGGTCGACCAGCCCGCCTCAATCGGGGCCCTGCCGCTGGCGGTCGCGAGGGACATGGACTGCCCGGTCGCCTACCTTCCGGGGCTGACGATGCGGCGGATCGCCGACCTTTACCCAGGCGAGGCCAAGACCGACGCCAGGGACGCGTTCATCATCGCGGACGCCTCCCGGGCGATGCCCCACACGCTGCGGGCGATCGACGGCGAGGCGGCGTGCAGCTCGCCGAGCTGCACCTCGCACAAGGACACCGTGAGGAAGCCGCCACCGCCCTGAGCGCCATCGACACGTCCTCGCTCGACAGCCGCCGGATCACCGACCGGCTCGCCACCCTGCACCGCACCCTGGCCGTATAGGAGCCGCCCTGTGACCGCGATCGCCATCCGGCACTACGACCACCAGCAGGCGGCCCGGCTACGGCCCATGCTGCTCGACGTGTATGCCGAGGTCTACGAGCAGGCCGCGGAATCCGATCCGTTCGCCGCCGTCGACCGGTTCGCCGAAGGCCTCGACGCCTGGAGCCGGCGCCCG
Source organism: Streptomyces sp. NBC_01276 (assembly GCF_041435355.1). Classification (GTDB taxonomy): domain Bacteria; phylum Actinomycetota; class Actinomycetes; order Streptomycetales; family Streptomycetaceae; genus Streptomyces. Next base: position 562,887 of record NZ_CP108443.1, on the reverse strand, counting down.
GGCTGGACGTGCGTGGTGGGCTACGAGGGCGACCAGGCCGTCGGCTATGCCTACGGGGCCCCTCTCCCGCCCGCCGCACCGTGGTGGGGCCGTCTCCTCACCGCCGTTCCGGCGGACTTCATCCAGGAGACCGGACAGCGCACATACGCTCTCAGCGAGCTGATGGTCCGCGCCCCATGGCGAAGGACCGGCACCAGCCGCCGGCTCCACGACTCACTCCTCGCCCCCCGCACCGAGCAGCGGGCCACCCTCCTCGTCGACCAGGACCACCCCAAGGTCCACCTCCTCTACCAATCGTGGGGCTGGACCACCCTCGGGGACCTGCGCCCCCGAATCCCCAGCGCCCCCCTCTTCCACGCCATGCTGCTCAACCTCCCGCAACAGCCCTGACCGCGCTCTCATCGGCTCTCGAACGATGGCGGGCCGGACAGCGGCCGGGCCGGACAGGGGCCGGGCCGGACAGGGGGGTTCTATGTGCTCAGGGTGTCGCACTCGCCGACCCAGCTGCCTGCGACGAGGTGCCTGGGAAGGTAATCCGACTCGATGGTCAGCGGGAACCCGGCATCGTGCGCCAGGCAGGCCATGGCCAGGGGGCCGAGCGCGACAAGGCTGTTGCTGTCGCCGGCACCAGCGCCCTCGTCGAGGCCTGTCCAGTACTCCCTGTGCCACTGGAGCGCATCGGCCAGTGCCTCGTTGAAGCCTGCGTGATCGGCGGTGACGTAGAGCAGGAAGAGGTTCATCGGAGGGTAGAGAATCCGCAGCATCAGGCTCCGGTCGTCCCGGTGAAGCCCTTCCGGATCGGTACCCGCGATCGCAGCGTCCAGCGAGGCGCCCAGATCACCGCCGCGGCTCCACCAGGTCTGCAGGGTCTCCACCCAGGGGTACACGTATCCGGGGCACTCGGCACCTGATGCCCTGAGCACCTCCACGGGAACGCGGGCCAGGGCCGTCAGCCGCTCCGGCTCCCGGCACACGATCGCCAGCCAGAAGGCACTGATCCAGTTCTCCGGGTTTCCGGCGTACTGCGGCCCGCCCGCCTGGAGGGTGCGAACCTCGTCCGCGATGCGGCACTCCACCGTGCCGGCCGTCGCCGTCGAGGTGGCGAACAGGGCCGATCCGACCTGCATGGCCGTCACCCATGCCTCCCAGGTCGCCAGGTCCGCCGCACGCGGATCCTCACCGCAGTGCGTCAGGGCCGCCAGGGATGACGTCCCGAATGCCAGCGTGAACGCCTCTGGTGAAGAGTCCAGTTGCCTGATGTGCCATGCCGCGCTCTTGTCGAGCGCCTCGGCACGGCGAGCCAGGCCGCCGGGCAGCACATGCCGAGGCACAGTCACCGTCACATTCATCACCCTCTACCGCATTGGGAAGATCCAGCTTCCCAACGGTACGGCGACGCTCTGGCACCGCCCGGCTGCCAACGGGACCCCCGCTGCGAGGGACCTGCGCGGGGATCCGGGAGTTGTCTGGTCTCGCACGAGCAGGCGGGCGGTTACCTCCACTGGTAGGTGTGGTCGGTCATGGGTTCCAGCCAAACCGGTGGCGTGGTGTGGCCGGCGTCGGGCAGTTCGCGCAGGGCGGGCCGAATGTCGGGGTAGAGGTGGAATCGGGCGGCTTCGCGGTAGTCGACCCAGGTCACGTCGGTGTCGTCTTGGGCGTCCTGCTCGGTGGTGGCGATGGTGGGCCGGACACCGGGGGCAGGCGAACCAGGTGGACAAGGTGGAGGCGGCGCAGCGGGGTGGTGGTGCCGGGCCGGTTGGTGATCTGGTCCTGTACCCAGCGCAGTTCTGGGGCCTGGGGTACCTCGTCGAGGTCGAGGTCGAGTTCTTCGCGCAGTTCGCGGGCGAGGGCTGCGGGGATGGGTTCGAGGTCTTGGACGAGGCCGCCGGGTACGGAGTACTGGTCGCCGGCGGGGCGGCGGCGGTGGATCAGGCAGAGCTGGTCGCCGTCGAGGATGACGGCGCTGGTCCGGACGGGGACGGCCGGGGCGGTCACCGTGTGGTGATGGCGTGCGCGCGGGCGGCGGCGTTGTTGGCGGCGAGCCAGCCGGTGGTGTTGCCGCAGTCGTGGTACTCGCCGGCGACCGGGTGGATGAGGACCTCGTGGTCGCGGGCGTAGGCGGCGATCGCGGCGGTGGCCTGGTACTCGCCGTTGGCCTTGGAGGGCTGGAGCTTGTCGAAGTAGGGGACGGCGTCGCCCGAGAGCAGGGCGCGGGAGATGTTGATGTAGGCGGTGGGCTGGGTGTAGCCGGTGGGCTTCTCGGCGATGGAGTCGAGGACGGGGTGGCCGGCTGGCGTGGTGCGGGGGGGGGTGAGGATGCCGTATCGGTGTGCCGAGTGCCCCGGGACGGTGGCTGCGGCGATCGCGCCGGGGGTTCCTGCCCGGGTGCGGGCGGTGGTCAGGTCGGCGAGGTCGTGGCCGCCGTCAGCGCGCAGCAGGAGGTCGTCGCCGGCGAGGAGGAGGAAATCGTCGCCGCTGATGAAGCCGGAGGCGAGCATGACGGGCAGGGCGGTTCCGTACCGGCCGTCGCGGGGCTGTTCGATGAAGGCGAACTGGGCCTGTTCGTGGAGGTGCGCGATCGGCGCGTACTTGTCTTCCTGGCCGCGGCCGGTGAGGAAGTCCCTGAGGGCGGTGTCTTCGCTGAAGTAGTGGCGGACCTGTCGGCCGGTCTCGCCGGTGCCTGTGACGATCGCGATCTGGTCGGCTCCAGCGTCCTCGACGCCGTCCGCCCGGCACCGGCTGATCCGGGCCGTGCGGGTGGTGCGGGGCAGCATGCCGTTCGAGCTGCTGTGCAAGCCCCGTTTCGACTACGGCCGGGCACCGCACGACCTGAGAAGCCTGGACGACGGGTCGGTGCTGTTCCGGGGGCCCGGCACGGACCTGCACCTGCAGGTCACCGCGTCGATCATGCTGCACCCGGACGGCACCGACGTCTCCGCCCGCTTCACCCTGCAGGCCGGGGAACGCGCCGCGGTCGTCCTCACCACCGAAGCCGGCTCGGCGGGCGGTCTCAGCGGCCGGCCCGGGGGTGAGGCGCCCTCCACCGACGCGGTCCTCGCCGGCTTCGACGCTTGCAGCGGGTTCTGGCTGAACTGGCTGCGTGCCTCCCGCTACCGTGGCCGCTGGCACGAGATGGTCACCCGTTCAGCCATCACGCTCAAGCTCCTCACCTACGCTCCCACCGGTGCCCCGATCGCCGCCGCCACGATGGGGCTGCCCGAACAGATCGGCGGGGAGCGCAACTGGGACCACCGCTACACCTGGGTCCGTGACGCCTCCCTGTCGGTGCGGTCCCTGATCGACCTGGGCTTCACCGCGGAGGCGAACGCCTTCCGCCGGTGGCTGCGCGAGCGCTTGGACGCCGGCGGTACCGCCTCGGGCGAGCCGCTGCAGATCACGTACCGGGTCGACGGCGAACCGCACCTGACCGAGGAGGTGCTGGACCACCTGGAGGGCGACCGGCGCTCCGCCCCGGTACGGGCCGGAAACGCGGCCGCCGACCGGAGATCCAGCTCGACATCTACGGCGAGGCCGCTTACGCCCTCGCGCAGGCCCGGGACATCGGCGGCATCCGTGGCTGGCACGCCTTCGCGCGCGTCGTGGACTGGCTCACCGACAACTGGGATCGCCCGGACGAGGGCATCTGGGAGACCCGGGGCGGCCGCCAGAACTTCACCTACAGCAGGCTGATGACCTGGGTCGCCTTCGACCGCGCCGTCAAACTCGCCACCGCCCACTCCCGCCCCGGTGATCTGACCCGCTGGCTGGGAGCACGCGACGAGGTCCTGCGGCAGATCGTCGAGCGCGGCTGGAACGTCGAACGCCGTGCCTTCGTCCAGCACTACGACACCGACGTCCTCGACCCGTCCCTGCTCCTGATGCCCAAGGTCGGCTTCGTCACCCCCGACGACCCGGACTGGCTGAGCACCCTCGACGCCATGGACGGCGAGCTCGTCAGCGCCATCCTCGTCTACCGCTACGACCCAGGTGCCTCCCCCGACGGCCTGCGCGGTTCGGAGGGAACCTTCAACCTGTGCAGCTTCCTCTACGTGGAGGCGCTCGCCCGGGCCGGACGCCTCGACCAGGCCCGGTACTCCTTCTCCAAGATGCTCACCTACGCCAACCACGTCGGCCTGTTCGCCGAGGAGATCGGCCCCTCGGGCGAGCAGCTGGGCAACTTCCCGCAGGCCTTCACCCACCTCGCCCTCATCGACGCCGCCATCGCCCTCGACGAAGAACTCGACCGCGCCGAAGCACGCTCCCACTGACACCTTTCGACACAGCGGAGCAGGCCCTCGACAGCCCGCCCCGGCCCGCCCGATCGGTAAGCGCACCGCATGCGGCCCGATGGTCGGTCACGGCACTCGCGGTGTCCCTTCGCCTGCGGCGGCCGCTGTCGGGTGGGTGCGCGGGAGGAGGGCGGCGGCCGCCAGGCCGCCCACGCCGACCACGGCCAGGGCCGCCATCGCTGCCGCGTACGCGCCCATGCTGAGCCCCGACACCAGGATCGTTCCCGCCACCGCCGTCCCCAGCGAGGAGCCGAGGTTGGAGATGCTGCGCGACAGCCCCGAGATCTCGCCCTGGCGGGATTCGGGGAAGCACGACTGGACCATGTTCACCGACGGGGTGAGCATCACCCCCAGCCCCAGACCGATCAGCAGCAGTCCAGGAGCGAACGCCCACGGGCCGGGTGTCCCGGCGACCAGGGCGATCAGGACGGCGATGCCGGCGACGGTCACCACGAAGCCGGTCATGATCAGGGTGCGCTGCGCGCGCCGGCGGGCCAGTTTCTCCGCGGCCAGTGACGAGGCGAGGATGCCGAGGGTCGCGGCGGTGAAGATCACGCCGGTCTGGATCGCGTCGTAGCCGCGGACGACCTGCAGGTAGGCGGCGACGGTGAAGGAGACGCCCATGAGCATCAGCCACTGGGTGTTCTGGGTGATCAGGCCCAGGTTGGAGGTGCGGTTGCGGAAAAGGGTGGTCGACAGCAGGGCCTCCTTGCCCGCGCGTTCGCGCCCCCGTACCCAGGCGAAGAAGCCCGCCAGCACCAGAGCGCCGGCCAGCAGCAGGCACAGTGCCAGCCAGCCGTTGTTGTCGACGGCCAGGATGCCGGTGACCAGCAGTACGAGACCTGCCGCCGACAGCACGGCCCCCACGGTGTCGAAGGGGCGGGTGGGGTCGGGCGGCAGCGGATCGTCGATCCCGCGGCTCAGCACGACGATCACCACGATCACCAGCGCCTGGAACACGAACGCCGCCCGCCAGCTGATCGCACTCGTGATCAGCCCGCCGATCAGCGGCCCCGCGGCCGCACCGATCCCGCCCATCGCCATGATCACCCCGAACGCGTGCGCCCGGGCCGCCGTACCGGTGAACAGCAGCGTCGTCAGGATGTAGACCGGCGGGATCAGCAACGCCGTGCCCACACCCTCCAGGATCGAGTTCCCGAGGATCAGCACACCCAGCCCCGGCGCCACCGCGCTGAGCACCGCCCCCACCCCGTAGACGACCAGGCCCGCCAGCAGACAGCGTTTGCGGCCCCACTTGTCCGTGAGTTTCCCGCCCGGAATCATCAGCGCGGCCATCACCAGCAGGAAGATCGTGATCGCGACCTGCACGCCCTGCACCGTGGTGTCCAGGTCCTCGCTGATGTCATTGATCATCACGTTCATGTTCGAACCCGCGAAACTGCAGATGAACTGCGCCAACGCCAACGGCGCCAGAATCCGCCGCGCGCCCGGCACATCTCCCGCAGCCCCAGCACCAGCCGGTCCCGTCATACCCGCCATCCCATCCGCCCAAGGTCCACGGTGTCTCACACCGGCACTCGAACGCTCACGCGCCGGCAAGCTCAGCCACGACCGTCCCACGGACAACCACCACCACAGCTGCAGGCGCGCAGCACCTGACCCAGGCAGACCCGTACTGTGCCGGCCGCCCCAGGCCTTCATGCCGTTGTTCAGGGGCGGGCTCGTAGACGACGTTGGTGGTGGGGCAGTCCGGGGCGAGCCACAGGAGTGCCCGGCCTGCCGCTCGGCCCCGCCGGGCGGGCGGCCGCACCCAAAGGCCGCGCGTGCGTAGCCGGGACCTTCGTCCTCGGGGTGGTTGGGCGGCCCGGTGCTACTGCCACCAGAGCGCTCTGGTCACCGGGCCTCGCCCGCGCACGCCCTGTCGACGCGGACTGAACCGACCATAACCACACCCGGCCACCACCCGGCATCACAAGCACCGCGTTCGGCATCCCGCGTGACAAGCGGAGGCGAGAGTTGACGCCCGACGCTGACACCGGCCACTCCCCCGCCGCAGCTCTCCGTCTTCTCGCATCCCCGTACCGTCCACCGGCAAGGAGTCCCGATGCCGCAGCGGACGAGCCCCCAGCCGTCAGCCGGTCGAAAGTAGGCCGGCGCCATGGCCCACCAGCGCGGAACCAGCCGGATCGGCCAGCACCACCCGTCTGCTCCCAGGCAGGGGGGCGGTGCTGGCATGCCCCCGCAGCCCACCGCGCAAGGGGCGCCCGCCGCCTGCAGCCACGCCGGAATCCACTGCATCACGCCCCTGATCACGCCCTCCCCTCCAGCCGAGAGCAGGCGGACAGTATCGGCTTCCAGATCCGGCCAATGAGGAGGCAGAGCATGTCACCCTGCGGAGTCGTGAAGTGGTTCGACCCTGACCGGGGTACCGGTCTCATCAGCCAGGACGGGACCGGACCGGACATCCGGGCCGAAGCCCGGGCCATCCACGGAAAGGGCCCCTGTCTGCGTCCCGGCGACAGAGTCCTCTTCGACCTCACCCACGACAGCGCCGGCCTGCGTGCCGACAACATCCACCGTCCGGAGGATGCCCGCAGCCAGGACGGACCAGGGCAACAGACGGACGGACGCGGCAATAGCCGGCTCTAAGGCCTGTCTGATAATTGATCTTGTGGCAGGTCGAGGTGAGTTGACGGAGGCGGCGTGGGAGCGGATAGAGCCCTTGTTGCCGCAGGTGGACGGGCGTGGTCGGCCGTGGCGTGATCACTGGCAGGTGGTCAACGGTGTGCTGTGGCGGTTGCGGACTGGGGCTCCGTGGCGTGACCTGCCTGAGCGGTATGGGCCGTGGCAGACCGTCTACGAGCGGTTCGCCCGGTGGGAGGCGGACGGCACCTGGGCAAGGCTGCTGGAGCATGTGCAGGTCCGTGACGACGCGGTGGGCCGGGTGGAGTGGACCGTCGCGGTCGACTCCACGGTCAACCGGGCCCACCAGCACTCCGCCGGTGCACGTAAAAAGGGGCCACAGACGGGGACGAACTGGAAGATCCGGGCCGCTCGCAGACGCGCCAGGCCCTCGGCCGGTCCCGAGGCGGGCTGACCACCAAGGTCCACCTCGCCGTCGACGGCCGGGGCCTGCCCCTGTCCATCGTGCTCACGCCCGGCAACGTCAACGACGCCACCGCATTCGGTCAGGTCCTCGACGGGATCCGTGTCCCGCGGGCCGATACCGGCCGTCCGCGCACGACACCGGTCCGGGTCCTGGGCGACAAGGCTTATTCCAGCCGGGCGATCCGGCACCTGCTGCGGCGTCGGGGCATCGCCGTCACGATCCCCGAGCGCCGCGACCAGGCGGCCAACCGCCGGCGCCGAGGGCGCCTCGGTGGCCGACCGCCCGCCTTCGACAAGGAGGTCTACCGTGACCGAAACGTGGTCGAACGGTGCTTCGCACGCCTCAAGCAGTTCCGGGCGATCGCAACCAGGTTCGACAAGCTCGCCGACCGCTACCGCGCCGGAGTCGTCCTGGCCTCACTGATCCTCTGGCTCCGCGAACCCAATCCGTGATCATTTGCCAGACACCGCCTAGTAGAAGATGCCGCTGTTTCGGTGAGGGAGTCGGTCGAAGAGGAGCAGCCTGCCCTTCCCTGGGCAGGTGTCTGGGATCGATGTGCATAGCCTGAAGCGGTATTCGGTTTCGCGGGGGGAGGGGGTTGGGTAGGGTCGGGGGCCGTCGGCCTGAGCGGGTCCGGCTAGTGACAGGGTGGCACCTGCGAGAGCGACTAGTGACAGGGTGGCACCTGCGAGAGCAATGGCAGCTAGGCTGCGCAAGGTGGGCTTCATGGTTGGCATAACAGCCGAACGATGCGATAGGTCACCGCCGACACCCACGTTCCTTGAGGCGAAGCCGAAAGGGCTTTGGGTAAGGCAGCGGACCCGCCAATTGGGACACGATCGTTGAATCGACCTCAGCAACCCAGTCCAGGTCGCCTTCGGCATCGGCCTGCGCGAGCAGCGCGGCGAGGTGGACTCCGGCTTTGTAGCGTGCGGCGAGTTTATCGAAGCGGGTGGAGATCGCGCGGAACTGGGTCTGCCACGGTCCGTAGCGTTCCGGCAGGTCACGCCAGGGGGCGCCGGTCCGAAACCGCCACAGCACCCCATTGATGACCTGCCGGTGATCCCGCCACGGCCGTCCACGTCCATCAACACCGGGCAGCAGGGGCCTATCCGCTCCCACGCCGCATCCGTCAGTTCACCTCGACCCACCACAAGATCAATTATCAGACAGGACCTAGGGCAAGATCCACCGGTGGGACAAGCGTCCCAGCCGCACACAAGGGGTAGTGATGGCAGTCAAAAGGAAGTCCGGCACGGTGAAGTCGTTTAACGCCAGCGAGGGAGTCGGATACCTCACGCCGGATCCCGATCAGGGCATGTGGATTGATGAGCTGTACATTCGCCCATCTTCGATCCAGCTGGACGGTGGATTTATCGAAGAGGGCGCACGAGTGACCTTCGTGGTCGAGCAGGGACCAAACGGTCTCCAGGCCACCGACGTTCGAACCGTTGGATAGTTGACTGCCTAGACACAGCCCCCGCCCCGGTACAGCGCGCCGACTCTGTGCCGGGGCGGAGCTGTGTCTGGGCGTGACCCCGACATCTCGAAGACCGTTGCCGGGGCATGTTTGCCGGTTGCAGGCGGCGGCGCCGCCTGCCGTGGCGAAGTGATCGTTTGCCTGACTGGCAGCGTCCGGGGGCCCTAGGGTTTGCCGCGTGGACGTCGACGGAGGGGTTCGGTGCCGGCTGTGGTGGAGCGGATTTCGAGTCGGGTGGCGGACGCGCCGGGGGCGTGGCCTCTCCTCGGGCATCTTCCGCAGTTGAGGCGGGGGCCGTTGGAGTTCATGAAGTCGTTATCGGGCTGCGGGGCCCTGCTCCGGATCCGACTGGGGCCGGTTCGGGCTTATGTGGTCTGCGAGCCGGGTTTGGTGCAGCAGATGCTCCGTGAGCCGGCGGTGTTCGACAAGGGCGGGATGCTCTTCGACAAGGCCCGCCAGATCGTGGCGAACGGGCTGGCGACCAGTGCGTGGACCGAGCACCAGCGCCAGCGTCCGCTGGTACAGCCGGCCTTCACGCGCGCCAGGCTGGATGCGTATGCGCAGGTCATGGCTCAGGAGGCCGACGCACTGACCGGGACGTGGCAAGCCGAACGGCCGGTCGACATCGTGGAACAGATGGTCACACTGTTCGCGAGGATCACCGCACGCACGCTGTTCGGTTCCGGTCTGGACCGAGCTTCCATCGCTACCGTCCAGCGAGCCATCCCCATCGTCGCCGAGGGCGTCTACCGGCAGATGACCGCGCCGCTACGGCTGTGGGAGAAGCTGCCCACCTCCGCCAACCGGAAGTACCACCGGGCGGCGGCGGACCTGCACGCGGTCATCGACCAGTTCATCGATGACTACGAGGGCGTCAAGGGCGACCGCACCGACGGTGAGGACACGTTGTCGGCGTTGTTGGAAGCCCGTGAGGGCGAGGACAGGCTGAATGGCGCGGAGGTCCACGAGCAGATCTTCACGTTCATGATGGCCGGAGTCGAGACCACCGCGACGGCCATGTCCTGGACCCTGCACCTGCTCGCTCGGCACCCTGAAGTCCAGGAACGTGTGCACTGCGAAATCGCCGGCGTCCTCGGAGGTCAGGTGCCCACTGTCAAGGATCTCTCCCGCCTGGAGTACACCCGCGGCGTACTGACCGAGGCGATGCGCCTGTACCCGCCGGTTTGGCTGCTCACCCGGTCCACGACCGCCGACGCCAGCCTGGGTGAGTGGCGCATCCCCGCGGGGAGTGCCGTGGTGTTCAGCCCCTACATGCTGCACCATGACGCGCGTCTGTTCCCCGATCCCGAGCGTTTCGACCCCGACCGCTGGTGTTCCCCGCGGGGCGACAACGCCGGTCAGCGTGGCCTGTTCCAGTTCGGTGGCGGCGCACGCAAGTGCATCGGTGACGTCTTCAGCCTCACCGAGTCGTTGATCGCCCTCGTGGCGGTCAGTACCCGGTGGCGCTTGACTCCGGGGCCCGGCCCCGAGCCCCGGCCGGTTGCCAAGGCGGTGCTGACGCCTGACCGCGTCATCGTCGTCGCCCATCCGCGGCCGTCTCCCGGCCCTGACGGCGGCGGCAGCAGACCGACCGGCCGAAGAACAGGCCCGCGCGCATAGCCTTCCCGCCTCGGCTGATCCCCGCGGCGGCCACAGCGTGCCCGGCGTCGTCGCGAACCACGTCCGGACCCGGCCCGCCGCCTGCCGCACCAGCTGCTCCGCCCCGTACGCGCGCCGTCACCATCCACCACGACCGCACAGACGAGGAGCCAGGATGGCGTTACAACGATTATCAGTGCCCCGAGCCCGATCCGCAGGTGAGATCCTGGCCGACGCCGCGTGCACGGTCGACCCGGCCCTGCGCCAGGCCGCCCGGCATCTGGCCCCGCCGATACGCCGTCTGACGGACTACCACCTCGGCTGGACCGATGCCCAGGGCCGCCCGGCGACCCTCACGGGCAAGGCTCTGCGCCCGGCGCTGGTCCTCCTGGCGTGCCAGGCTGTCGGCGGCCGGGCGGCCCAGGCCCTGCCCGCTGCGGTCGCGGCCGAACTGGTCCACAACGCCTCCCTGCTGCACGACGACGTCATCGACAACGACCAGCTGCGGCGTCACCGGCCCACCGTCCAGGCCCTGTTCGGCACGTCGGCGGCCATTCTGGCCGGCGACGCGTTGTTCTTCCTCGCCGTGCAGACCCTTGCACAGGCGCCCGCACCCTTGTGCGGCACCGGCCTGCAGTGGCTGACGGCGGCCGTACAGGAACTGATCGACGGCGAGTACGCCGACACCACCCTCGAACAGCGCACCGAACCGGCCAGCCTGAGCGAGGCCGCCGCGATGGCGGCGGCGAAGACCGGCTCGCTGATCGCCGTCTCCTGCGCCCTGGGAGCCCTGGCAGGCGGAGCCGATGCGCGGCGCACCGCCCATCTGCGGCAGTTCGGCGCGCACCTGGGCCAGTGCTTCCAGCTCGCGGACGACATCCTCGGCATCTGGGGCGACCCGGCGGTGACGGGCAAGCCACGTCTGGCCGACCTGCAGGCCCGCAAGAAGAGCCTCCCAGTGGCGGCCGCACTGTCCGCGGCCAACGAACCCGCCCGCGAACTCGCCGCCCTGTACGCCACTTCCGGCCCGCTGAGCTCCGACGAACTCGAACGGGCCGCCCACCTCATCAAGGCCGCCGGCGGACGCGACTGGGCCGTCGGCCAGAGCCGCCACCACCTCGCTCAGGCGCTCGAAAACCTGCACGCAGCCCACCCCGAGCAGGTGGCCGAAGCCGACCTCACCACTCTGGCTCGCCTCGCCGCCGACCGGACCCACTGAAACCCGCACCCCAGGAGCACCCCATGACCGCCCCCGCCCCCGCCACCGCATTCGAGCTGCCCACCTTCTGGGCCCCGATCACCCCCCTCGCCAACGCCGACACCCAGGCCATGGCCGGTGAGATCGGCGACTGGCTTCAGCAGACCGGGGTGTGCCCCGGCGCCGAGCAGGCCGCCCTGATGGGCTCCGTAGGCGCCTATGGCACCGCTGCCACCATCCCCTGCGCCACCGGCCTCAGCGCCCGTACCATGGCCCGCTACATGGCCTGGGGCTTCGCCCTGGACGACGAATGCGAACGCGCCGGGGCCTCCGAGGACGGCCTCCATCAGCTCATCCGCCGCGCTGCCCGCCTCGTCCAGATCATGGAGACACCTGACGCCCTCACGCCCGACGACGACGTCTGGGTCCGTGCATGGGCCGACATCGTCCAGGACCTGCACACCATCGCCCACCCCTCAGCCCTGCGCCGAGCCATCGACGGATTCCGCGGCTACGCCCTGGGTGTGGTCCACGAAGCCTCCTTGCAGCGGACCGCCACCCTGCCGTCCCTCGAGGACTACCTCGCGTTCCGGTACGCCCACGGCGCCGGTGCCGCCGTGGCCGCCATGGTCGAAATCTCCACCGGCGTTGACATCCCCGCCCACGAGATCGACTCGCCCGCCGCGATCGCCGCCTCCCAGACCGCCGTGACCATCGTCCAGCTCGACAACGAACTCCTCTCCCGCCACAAGGAGACGGAAGGCGGCGAATACGACTGCAGCCTCGTCCGCGTCCTTCAGAACGAGGATCCCCACCTCACCCTCCAGGAAGCCGTCGACACGGCCAACGCCCTGCGCAACCGCATCCTGGACACCTTCCTCAAACTCCGCGACACCCTCCACCCGGGCGCCAGCCCCCAACTGCGCACCTACCTCGACGCCCTCGGCCACCTCATCGCCGGCGTCACCATGTGGAGCGCCACCTCCCCCCGCTACACCAGCGACACCTCTCCGACCGACGAACTGCGACTGTCCGACACCGACACCGACCGGCACCACCCACTGACCCTTCCGATGGACATCGCACGCTGGAACCGCTTCACCGAATAAAGCGGAACGGGACAGCCCGCCCAGCCGACTGACCTGGGGGTGCCCAGGGGCGATCCGCGCGGTCAAACGCGCGCTCGTGTTCTTTGCGGGCGCCGGCCGCATGCTGGTGGGCCCGGTTGATCGTGGAGTCGATGGAGACGGTCCACTCGACCCGGCCCACCGCGTCGTCGCGGACCTGGACGTGTTCCAGCAGCTTCGCCCAGGTCCCGTCCGCTTCCCACCGGGCGTACCGCTCGTAGACGGTCTGCCACGGCCCATAATGCTCAGGCAGGTCACGCCACGGGGCGCCAGTCCGCAGCCGCCAGAGCACTCCGTTGACCACCTGCCGGTGATCACGCCACGGGCGACCACGCCCATCCACGCGCGGTAAGACGGGCTCTATCCGCTCCCACGCCGCATCCGTCAACTGGCCTCGACCTGCCACAGGCTCAATGATCAGAGTGCTCGTGATCGGACTCCCGCGCGGGGGCCGTCACGAAACGGCTCAGCCGGTAGGTGGTCGGCAACGCCAGACGCTCGCACAGCGTGTCGATCCGGATCATCGACCCGTCGACTCCTGCCTCCCGAAGACGGCGTGATTGCGTAAGCATCTCCGCCAGCCCTGAGTCTCAACGGCCACTTTCCACTGTTACGCGTCCGGCGGTGCGAGCAGCAAGCTGCTGCCGTGCGTCCTCTTGTGCTGTCCGGGGAGGGCTCTCTGACTGCGGCTGAACGGCTTGGCGTGACTGGCCGAAATAGGGCATGCACCGTCTGTAAATGGCCTTTAACGCTGTGTTGCCGAAGTGGAAGGGTTGCCCTGTTCACCGGTGTTCTTCTGCGGATGGGGACTGCGCATGACGACCGAGTTCAAGGTTTCCCGTGTCGACCGTCTGGAGCGGTTGCGTACCCGCCTGCGGGGCGAGCCCGAGGTGAGCCGGGCAGGGAAGCGGACCGCGCCCTCGCGCGGCTCGAACCTGTTGTGGGGGATCGTGCTGCACGGAGCGGCGCGCCTGGACGCAGGACTGCAGCCGACGGACCTGGAGGCGCGCTTCCTGGGGCCGCTGCGCGAGCTGTTCTCCGACGAGGAAGTCCGTGACTTCGGCCGGGCCTTCGTGGAGGAGGCGGCCACCCGCGCCCAGGTGTTTCCCGACAGCCTGGTCGGCCGGCCGCTGGAACGCGGCTACACCCTGGAGGACTTGGCGGCGGATGCCCCGCGGGGGGACGCGGAGGCTCTGGCGCAGGGCAACGTGAACGTCATCGACCTCGACGCCCCCGAGGAAGGAGACGGTGCGGCCGCGGCTGCGGCATTCGGGCAGGGCATGACCGACTACGGGTACGGGGCGACAGTTGTGACCGCCTCCCGCCACCGGGAAGCTGCCGCGGCGGCCGCGGCCGGACCTCTCGTGGCGCGGGTCGAGCTGGAGTACTTCGTCCTCACCACGGGATCGATCGAGATCGGTGACGAGGAGTACTACATGGCCACGGCCGCCGGCGCCGACGGCGGCACCCGCCGCCCCATGAAGACCCGCCTGTACGAGAACGTGTGGAGCGACGGGAAACACCACAGCTTCGACCCGAACACGGTGGTCTACCAGGGCGGCGTCAACAAGGTCCTCATCTTCAATATCCAGCCCTGGGAGTACGACGGCGCCGCCTCCCCGGACCTGGTCCGCACCCTGGACAAGATCTCGGTGATGGCCTGGGAAGTCGCCCAGGCGCTGGGGCACTTCCCCGCCGGCCAGCACCTCGAACTCACCCAGGGCTTCGCCAACCTCGTCTCCGGCCTGGCCAACCTCATCGGCCAGATCATCGACTGGTTCGCCGACGACCTCGTCCAGGAACGCACCTTCCTGTTCGACCGCCCCGCACTGGAATCGATGCTTTCCTCAGGCGCACGCAGCGACCGGTGGACCTTCGACGGCCGCAGCAAGAACAACGGGCGGGTCGACGTACGCGTCGCCAGCAGCGTCCGGGTGCTCCCCTCCCTCACCATGTCCTCCTTCAACGGCCAGTCCTGGAGCCCCTTCCCGGTCAACTTCGACGTCAGGACGCCCTCCACCCCCGCGCTCGCGATCCAGGGCGACCGCCTCTACGTCGCCGCCGAGGGCGGTGACGGCAGCTACCACATCGCCCACATCGCGAACAGCACCTGGAGCCCCTGGGCGAAGATGTCCGCCTTTACCCCCGGCCGGTCCGCACCTGCCCTGGCCGCCCACCAGAACCAGCTCTACCTGGTTCACCGCACCGACGACAACCACCTCTGGGGCTACTGGAGCGTTGACGGCGTCACCTGGCATCTCCTCGGCCTCCCGCTCCCCGGTACCACCCGCGACGCCCCATCCCTGGCCAGTACGGGCAGCGAACTGTGGTGCGCCGTCCGCGGGGTCGGAGACCATAGGATCTTCATCAGCAAGAAGCAGGGAAACCTCTGGAGCGAGTTCGTCCCCCACCCCCAGGCCGGAACCAACTGGACCCCGGCCCTGGCCTGCGTCCAGGGCAAGATGGTGCTCGCCTGGACCACCCCCGACGGCACCGTCTACACCAGCGAGTCCACCGGCCAGAGCTGGAGCAACGCCGTCCCCGTCGGCGGCACCACCACCGCCAGCGGCCCCTCCCTCGCTGCCGAGGACGACCGCCTGCACTGCGCCGTCCTCGGCTTGGACCAACAGATCTGGACCGCCCGTCGCACCGGCACCGGCACCTCCGCACAGTGGACGGGCTTCGCACCCGCCCCCGGCACCCCCGCCACCCACTCACCCGCCCTGGCCGCACAGGGCGGCGGCCTCTATCTCTCCTACACCACCTGAACTCCCTAGACCCACACAGACCAAGGCGGCATACCGGACGGCCCCACCGCTCTCTGGCAGCGGTGGAGCCCTCCAGGGCCGGGTCGACGTTTCAGGCAACCCCCTGTTCACCTTCCCCTGCCAGACCCCTTGGCCACGGTGGTCATCAGTTCGCCTCTGCCAAACACAAGATCAATGATGGAGTCCACCCCCGGCCAGGAAGACGGCTCGTCGGCCATGCCGACGAGCCGTCATACAAAAGGTTCAGGCGCGAGGCACGGCGTCGAAGATCACGGTGAAATTAGCCGCATATGCCCCGATTTGCTTTGAGGTCGGCTGTGCGGCGCTGATCCTGATCTTCGGGGTGCTGGCCGCTTCGATACGGCCCTCCGGGGTGGCTGTGTCGATGAGGACGGGGAGATCGGCGGCAAGACTTGCGGCGAGGTCGAGGGGCTCACGGCCGAGAGATTCGGCGGTTTGGGCGAGCCTGTCGTCCCCGATGGCCCGGGTGATCTGTTCGACGGTCACGGGATCGTTGGGCCCGGAGCTGATCCAGGACCCCAACTGCGGTTCCAGGCCGGCGTCCGAGAAGTCCTTCGCTGAAATCGTCAGGTCGGTCATGAACGAATTCTTGCCCAGTTCTCGGACCAGAACATGGTCTTCCGCCGATCGTGTCGCCTGACCTGGATCTCGGCACGGTGCAAGGCCCACCGCGCGTTCAGGAGGCGTGAGGCACGTACGCTGCATCGACGGGGCAGGCCGGGGGCAGGTCAGGTTCCGAGGTACTCCAGGAGCCAGCTGACCGGGATGTAGTCCGCGGGGGCTGTACTGACCGCCGCTCCACAGCCGCGCTACCAGCGGCACGCCAGCACCGAGGACCGCGTTCGAGATGCCCGCGATGCCGGCCTGCATGCCGCCTCGGGCGACGTCAGCGGGTGAACAAAGATGTACCGCCGGTAGGTTGGCGACATTTGTCAGACAGGCCCTAGCCACGGCCGCTTCGGGCTCCATGGGGCGTGCAGGATTCCGTCGGCCTACGGATATGCCGTCGAGCCGATCAATGGCCGAACCTCGCTGCTGTGCCGGGGCAGGTCAGTAGCGCTTGACCAGAACCGAGTTGGAGACCTTGCGTGCACCGTTCGGGAGTTTCAGGAGCGATCCGTCCGGGTTCCGGTTCTCGCTCAGCTGTCGGTAGGAAAAGTCGTCCGTGAGAACGACGTAGATCGTGCGGGCAGAACCGGGCTCAACCTGGGACAGGTGGACATCGAAGGTGTACGGGCCGGGCCGCCCCAGATCATCCTTGGGGTAGTAGTTCGTATGCGGCACGGGCTTGCCAACGCCGTCGATCTGCACTCTCCAGCTCAGATGCCATCCGGCCCCGAGGGTGCAGTTGACCTCAGCGGTGAGGGACCCGTCCGATGCGACCGTCAGCTACTTGGGCTCGACGGTCACATCCAGTCCCGGCTTGTCGCCGCAACCGGGCAGGACCTGTCCCGGGCCAGCACCGCCGGAGGAAGGACCTGCCTGTGATGCCGAAGGGGCGGGGGGCGGGTTTCGGATCGTCGCGGTCATCCTTGCCGCTGAACACGCCAGACCACGATGGGGCCTTGACCCAAGGCCGGGTAGTTAACGTTTTCGCAGGTCACGCAAGGGGTGTTGGAGTCCATGCCGTGGCGGCGTAGAGGCCGGGGCCGAGTTTGTGGATGAGGCCGGTATCGACCCATCTGGAGAGCTGCCGATACATGGTCTCCATGGTGATGTCACCGAAGTGAGAAGCGATGTCACGGGGCCGCCAGAGGCGGGTGGGGTCTTCCTCGAGCAGGCCAAGGATCCGATGACGGCGGCGGTCGGCGAGGGCGGTGTTCCGGTCGTCGCGGGAGATGGCGGGGAGTTGAGGGTGCGGTTCGCAAGGTTCGAGGACGCTGATGTCGAGACCGGTGATGGTGCGGCTGGTGTCGGGCCTGCCGTCGTCATGGCGGGTGCTGTAACGGGACATCGGTGACTTGACCTTGCGGGTGCTGACGCGCTGCCGCCGGGGCGGCAGGAGACGGGCCAGGATCCGGTGCCCGATCAGCCCGACGCGACCGACATCGGCGGGGGCGGTGATGACGGCGGCGGCCTGGACGACCTGGTCGCGGGCGGTCTGGAGGGCGATGGTGAAACAGCAGCGGTCTGGACCGGTCCCAGGTAGCGACTCGGCGGCTTCGACCATCACGGTGCGCAGGGCCTGGTAGAGGGTGAGCAGGGCCCACATCTCCTGTTCGACGCCGGCCGGGTCGCCCGAGCGCAGGACACGCCCGTTCATGATCGTGTGACGGAGCGCGTAATACGCAGATTCGTGTTCCCACCGCTGGTGGTAGAGGCCCACCAGCACGGTCGCCGGGTAGCGGCCGGCGTCGGTCAAGGTGGTGACCAGCCGGTAGGAGCCGGTGAAAACGGTGCCGTCGGCCCTGTTCTCGTATAGCTACGGCGAGCGGACATGTAGCGCTGAGTAACTACTTGGGGCTGCGGTCGCGCTGCTGGAGGGCGGCGAAGTCGGCGTGTGCCGTCTCGACGGCCTCCGGGTACGCCTGGGTCTTCTCGTGCTCGGCCAGCGCCCGGTAGATGCTGGAGAGGCTGGGGCTCTGTCCCTTCCGGCGGCCGGTGGGGATGAGCAGGTCGGGCTGGATGACCTCGACCGTCTCGCCGTTCGCGCGGCGGCGAAGCACGGTGTGCAGCATGTCGTCGGTGATGACCGGCGGCCTGCCGCCGTGGTTGCCCTTGCGGGCCGCGGCGTCGAGCCCTTCGAGGGTGGACTCCCGGATGTTCTCCCGCTCCGTTTCCGCCATCGCCGCGAAGAACCCGAACAGCAGGCGTCCCGGGCCGCTGGGGTCGTACATCCCCTGGAGGGGGCCGGCGAGCATCTCCAGGACCAGTCCGTGGGCGGTGAGGTGGTCGGCGAGGGCTGTCAGCTCGGCGGCGTCGCGTCCCAGGCGTTTCATCTCGTTCACGGTGAAGATCACCCGGCAGTGCGGGGCGTGCGCCTTGATCTCGCGGGCGGCGGCGAGTGCGGCCTCGAACTGCGGGCGCACGCGGACCCGGGTGCTGATCTTCTCGGCGAAGATCTTGTCCCCGGGGATGCCGTGTCCGGCGAGCGCGTCGAGCTGCGGCTGGAGTTCCTGGGTGAGGCTGGAGCACCTCGCGTACCCGATGCGGATGTCGGCGCTCGGGCTGTCGGGGTCGACGGGTGCGGGCGCCGGGGTGCCGGGCCGCCACGGCTGGCCGGGGCCGCGGTCGGTGGGGGTGGGCACACGCAGGAGTTTCGCGAGCCGGGACACCTTGGTGAAGCGACCGGTGTGGTAGGGGGACGAGGAACATCGGAACGAAAACCGACGCTAAGCCGGTCCGGTCTCGACGGGGGCTTTGACCTGGGCTTCTGTGGGGCTGAACCTTCGGCAGTCGTGTTGATCGACTGTTTGGAGGTCCGGGGTGCCGGTCGACTTTTTGACGGATGAGCAGGCTGCCGCGTACGCGGCCTATCGCGAGGCGCCTTCCCGCTCGGAGCTAGAGCGTTTCTTCTTCCTGGACGACGCGGACCGGGAGCTGATCGAGTCCAAGCGCCGGGCCCATAACCGCCTGGGCTATGCCACCCAGCTGACGACCGCGCGCTACCTCGGTGTGTTCCTGGACGACCCGACGGATGTGCCGGCGGAGGTCGTGGACTACCTCGCCGAGCAGCTCGACATCGGCGATCCATCGGTCCTGAAGGTGTACGGGGAGAGGGAGAACACCAGGCTGGAGCACGTCCGTGAGCTGCGCCGTGTCCTGGAGTACCGGGAGTTCGCCGAAGCGGAGGCCGAGCTGCGGGTCTGGGTGGACGCGCGGGCGTGGACGACCGGGGAGGGCCCGAAGGCATTGTTCGACGCGGCGGCCGGGTGGCTGCGCGAGCGGCGGGTGCTGCTGCCCGGGGTGACGACGCTGACGAGGCTGGTGGCCTCGGTTCGCGAGGCGGCGAACCAGCGGCTGTGGGACACGCTGTACGGGCTGCTGAACACCGGGCAGCGGGCGGTGCTGGACTCGCTGCTGATGGTGCCGCCTGGCGAGCGGGTCTCGGAGCTGGACCGGCTGCGCCGGGGCCCGGTACGCGTGTCCGGACCGCAGATGAAGTGGGCGCTCCAGCGCGCCGAGGAGATCGCCGGCCTCGGCATGGGCGACCTGGACGTGTCGGCGATCCCGCCGCGGCGCCTGGCGGAGCTGTCGAGGTACGGCGTGGACGGCAAGGCGTCACTGCTGCGCCGGCACGGCGATTCGAGGCGGCTGGCGACGCTGCTGGCCACCGCCGTCTACCTGACGACCCGGGCGGTGGACGACGCGCTCGACCTCCTGGAGGTGCTGATCGCGACGAAGCTGCTGGCCAAGGCCGAGCGCGAGACGGTCAAGGAGAAGATGAAGACGCTGCCGAAGGTCGAGCGGGCCTCGGCGAAGCTCGCGACCGCGTTCCAGGTCGTCTTCGACACCACGAGCGAACTGGTCGACACCGACACCGGGGAGGTCACCGGCCCGGCGGTGGAGAGCTTCGAGGCGATGTGGGAGCGGATCGAGCAGGTGGTGCCCCGGCACGAGCTGGCCGCCGCGATCGCCGCGCTGTTCGAGCTGACGCCGCCGCTGGACTCCGACGCGGACGAGGCGTGGCGGTCCATGCTCGTGGGCAGGTTCGGCACCGTCCGGCCGTTCCTGAAGCTCTTGGTCCAGGTCGTCGACTTCGGCGCCACTCCCGAGGGTGCGCCGGTCCTGACCGCGCTGAAGTCGCTGCCGGACCTGATGGGCCGCAAGAAGGTCGGCCCGGCCGAGATCGACACCGGCCTGCTCGTCGGGTCGTGGCGGCGCCTGGTGCTCTCCGCCCCGCACCTGGAGCCGGGAACGGTGGACTGGAAGGCGTACACGTTCTGCGTGCTGGAGCAGCTGCACCGGATGCTGCGGAGCAAGCAGGTGTTCGCGAGGAACTCCTCGAAGTGGGGCGACCCGCGGGCGAAACTGCTGGACGGCGAGGCGTGGGAGCAGGCCCGGCCGACCCGCCCTTGAGTAGTAGCCGGGTGGCCATTGGCGCTAAGGGATGATCTTGGGACGGAAACCAGGACGGCCCCGTCGGCGGCTCGAAGAGGAGAGCGATCCTCCCGAGGAGGAATACGAGGACGACGAGGAGTAAGCGCCCGCGCGCCCGGCCCGGGGCGTCAGCACCGCAGGTCGTCGTCCTGCTCGGGCGCCGGGTCGTCGTCCTCGGTCCAGGTGTCGAAGGGCCCGGGCGCGGCTCCGAGCAGTGGTGCACCGCCCTTGAGCCGGTGCTCTGAGGGGATCACCGGCTGGCCTCTTCCTCGCGGTCGGCGGCGGTCAGCTGGGCGCGCTGGGCGACCAGGCGCTCGCGCAGGTCGATCTCCTCGGCGGTGAGCGGGTCGCCGGGTCGGCGGATGCGTACGGGCTTGGGCCGCAGCGGCAGGCCGTCGTCCACCGAAGCGAGTGCGGCGGCCTCCTCGGCGTCGGCGAGCGCCCGGTACACCGAGGCCACCGAAGGGTGCTCGCCGGCGTTCTTGCCGGTCTTGATGACCAGTTTCTTGGCGATCTCCGGGACCGGGGTGCCCTTGTCCTTGAGCGCGACGGCGAAGGTCAGCATGTCGTCGTCGATGACCTTCGGCCGGCCGCCGTGGTTGCCCTTGCGGGCGGCGGTCTGCTGGCCTTCCAGGGTCTTCTCCCGGATGTAGTTGCGGTCGAGCTGGGCGGCGACGGCCAGCACGGCGAAGAGCATCGAGCCCATGCCGTTGGGGTCGTAGACGCCGGTGAGCGGGCCGGTGAGGAGTTCGAGCAGGATGCCCGTGGACTCCAGGTCGGCGGAGAGCTGCATCAGCTCGGCGGCGTTGCGGGCCAGGCGCTTCATCTCGTGGACGGTGAGGATGACGACCTGGTCGGGGGCTGCCTCCTTGAACTCGGCGGCGAGCTTGAGGGCTGCCGCCATCTCGGGGCGGTGCTTGACGCGGGTGCTGATCTTCTCCCGGAAGATCTTCGTGCAGCCTGCCGCCTCCAGGGCCTCGATCTGGCTGGCCAGTTCCTGGCTGACCATGGACGTGCGGGCGTACCCGATCCGCACGGGCCGGCTCCCGGCGGCGGGTTCGGGGACGACGGCGAGCGCCGGGCCCGGCTTCCAGGTCCGGCCCGGGCCGCGGTCGGCGGGGACGAGGACTTCGAGGTCCTCGCGCAGTGCGGGTACGAGGATGAAACGTGGCGTGTGATATTTTGCCGCCACCTTCCCGCCGAGCGTCCGGCAGGGACTCCCCGCCGGGACTTCGCACTTCGGGCATTCGCGGCGTTCCACCGCAGATGCGGCCTGATCAGGCGTCAAATCCACGCCCGCAGTCTCTCAGAAGTGCCTCGCAGAACGCCGGGCTTTTGAGAGGCTTTCTGCGACAGCGAAACGGATCAAAACGGACACGGCTCGGGCCTCTCGCAGAACTCGCATATCTGATCATTTCTGCGAGTGACCGACCGTCACCGGCATCACGCATCGCTATATCAGGTGGTGCGATCATCATCCGATCCGCCCGCAAGCGTTTCGGTCGAAAAGGTTGGCGTGGACGTTCGACACTCGGCGCACAGCCGAAAAGGGATCGCCGGGGCCGTACGGCCCCGGCGGTCCGTTGCGTCCACCCCGTAGTCCTGCGCGAGCCGGAGCGCCGGCCGTCAGGCCGGCGCTCCGGCTCGGCACCTTGCCTCCGCGGAGCCGCGCTATCCGCCCTGCACGCAGTACAGCCGGTCGTTGAAGACAGCGAGTGCAGCGGTGCTGAGGTGCTGAGGTGCTGAGGTGCTGAGGGAATTTATCTACGGGGTACCATCTGCCGTTGTTGAGCACGGAGCAGCGCACGATGCCGTTGCCTCTACGGTCGCTCTTTGTGTACGTGACGTACAGCTTGCCGTTGAAGGCAGCCAGGGCAGGTTCGCTTAGTGGCTGGTCGCTGTCTTCGATGACGGGGTGGGAATTCCAATGCCCATAGGCGAATGAGCGGTGCTCCAGTGCCCGGTCGTTGGAGACGACCCAGTGCATCCTGTTCTCGAAACTGGCGAGAGCGGCGGAACGGCTGTCTGCGCGGCCGTAAGTGGTCACGTAGTACCAGGAGCGGCCGTCGAATGCTTTGAGGGAGGGGTAGCCTTGCCCGTCCTTGAAGGCGCAGTAGAGCTTGCCGTCGAAGGCGGCCAGGGCGGGCGGCAGGCCGTAACCGTTCGCGTTTCCGAGGAGGGTGAAGGGGGTCCAGGTGGCGCCGTCGAAAGAGGCGTATTGCATGCCCCCGCTAACGTTTACGGCGCAGTAGAGCTTGCCGTCAAAGGCGGCCAGGGCCGGGGCTGTGCCATAGACCGGGTAGGAAACTTTGGTGAAGTCGGTCCAGGTACTGCCGTCGGACGTGGCGTACTCCAAGTCGCTGTCCCGCCTGACCATGCAGTAGAGCTTGCCGTCGAAAGCGGCCAGCGCCGGCTTTGAACTGGCTTCCGCCTCAGGCAGGTATGCGAAATGATCCCATCCATAGCCGTCGGTGGAGTGCACCAGCAGGCTCGGATTCCACGGCCGGGGAGGAGTGTGATCGGGGTCGCTGCCGGTGTACCGGATGACGAGGTCGAAGTCGCCCATCCCACGGGAGGTGGCGTCGAACCTCCAGTGCACTTCCGGGAGGTCGTCCATCGCTTTGAGGTCTGCGCGGCCGAAGGCGAAGGCGCGGGAGAGCACCAGGTCGTCCTTGTTGCGCAAGGCCTCCCAGAATGTGGTGAAGAAGCTCAGGGCGCTGTGCAGGTGACCGTAGAGGTCCAGACCGGGGACCATGCCGGAGAAGTCAGCGGATGCCTGCAGTTGGTCGACGACTGTCTGCAGAGCTTTGCCCAGCTCGGTGTACCACTCGGCGTTGGACTGATCGGCTTCCCAACAGGTGATGACGACCGACCCGCACCCGTTGAAAGCGGTGCGGAAGAACGCCTTGTCGCCGGTCTGGTGGTCGCCGTGAATCCAGTAGGTGTTGCCCCTGGTGACCCCTCCGGCCTCGCCGGTGCGCGAGGTGGCCCCATAGCCCTGGGTGTTGGCGGAGGCCGTCCAGTAGATCTCGTCCCGGCCTCCTCCCTGATCGCCGGCCGGTTCGATGCAGATGAAGCGATCCCATTCGAGGACGGCGTAGAACGGCCTCGTGTTCTCCTGGGTGCCGACGGCGGCATCGCCATCGCTGGGGGCGGTGAAACCGGTGACGCCATAGCGGTGGCGGGCGAGCGCCGCGGTGAACTCGGGAGAGTCAACGTTCTCGCCGGCGGCGAGCTTGGCCCTGTCCACCACTGCCACGTTCGGCATCGCGGCGATCTGCGGCAGCAGCTCGGTCAACGCCGCCTTGTACTCCTCCAGGCTGAACCCCTGCGAAAGGCTCCGGGAGGTCACAGCCTGAGGCAGGACGGCCGCCAGCCCGTCCCCGCCACGCTCCTCGCGGTAGACACGCCCGACCGCGCCCACCTCTTCCTCGCTCAGCACCCCCTGCACCGGCGCCAGGATGGACAGCTCCAGCTCGGTCAGCTCCAGGCCCTGCTCCGCTCGTGCCGCCGCGTGAAGCCACACACCGGTCAGCAGGTTCACCGCCCCGCTCCCGCGCATCGCCTCCCCCTTGACCCCCTTGCCGTCCGCCCCGGACAGCAGCGCCCGCCACCGCTCCACCCTCAATGCCTGTGCGTCCACGGATTCCGTCGCCTCACTCATCGCGATCTCCTCGCCGCGCCCTCCGCCCGCACGGCCAGCGCGTACGCGGTGATCAAGACGCTAGACCACAACGTCCGACTACACACGGTTTGTCCGAACCTGGCGACGAATGATCATGGGTGGGCATCCCGCGCGATTCGCTGAACACCTCCAGCAGTACCTCGGGCCAGGTCCAGGGCGTCATCAACCACCCGCACTGTCAGGTAGACCGCGCTGGCCAGCAGCGTGGCCAGCACCGTTGCAGTGCTAGCGCAGCTCAACGATGCCCGGCTCTGCCGGTGCTGTCCCGTTCGGCCCTTCGGGCGCTTCCACGGCCAGAGCGAGAAGTCGGTACTACTCGTCGCCCGTCTCGGCGTCGTCGTCCACGGTGTTCGGGTCGCGCAGCGGCCGCAGCCCCTTCTCGGGCTGGGACGCGGCGAAGGCGTACCGGCCCAGCACGTTCAGGTGCTTGGTCTTGAGCGGGGACAGGCGGGCCATGTCCTCCTCGGCGATGGTGTGGCCGGCCCGCTGGAGCTCGGTGACCGCCGCGTCCAGGTAGCGGGTCGTCCAGAGCACTACCGCGTTCAACACGAGCCCGAGACTGGCCAACTGGTCCTCCTGGCCCTCCCGGTACGCCTGCTGGATATGCCCGCGCTTGCCGTGGCACAGGTCACGGGCCAGGGTGTGGCGGGACTCCTGGACGGTGAGCTGACGGTTCATCCGCCGGCGGTAGGTGTCGTCCACCGGGTCCACCAGGTCGAAGAGGTGGAAGGTCTTCTCGATGCGCCCGTACTCGGCGAAGCCCTGCCCGAGCGGGGTCGGGTGGCCCTCCCGGCCGAACATCCGGATCAGGTCGTAGGCGCGGACCTGGTTGGTGATCAGCGAGCCGGCCACCCGCAGCATGTCCGGCCACTGCTCGCGGATCCTCTTGAGGTTGACCTTGTTGCGGGCGATGGGCTCCAGCGGCCCGTAGTGGCTCACCTCCTCGGCCCCGGGTATCTCGGCGCGCCAGAACCGCTGGTCGGCCAGGTCGCGGAAGCGCGGCGCGAAGCGGAAGCCCAGCATCTTGTAGATTCCAAACGCCATGTCGGAGTACGAGGCGTTGTCGGTCGCCACCATCTCCGGCCGCACCCCGCCGTCCAGGGTCAGGAGCACGTCCAGGGTGTGCAGGCTGTCGCGCGGGGTGCCGGGCACCAGCATCGCGCCGATCCCCGAGACCTGGTCATTGACTGCGTTCAGCCAGGTCAGACCCCTCTTCTGCGCGAAGTACTTGGGTGAGGGCGCCGAGTTGATGCTGCGCTTGGGCACAACGAACCGCAGGCCGTCGACGGAGGCGAGCAGGCCCCCGCCCCACATCTGCGCGAGCGGCACCCGGGCCTGGGCCTCGATCAGCGCCGCGTTCGCCGCCGCGATCGTCTCCACCCGCAGGTAGTTCTGGTCGACGTGGGAGAGCCGGCTGCGGGTCAGCTCCGGGTAGGCCGGGTTGGTCACCGGGGTCAGCCCGATGTTGCACGCCTCCGACACCAGCAGCGCCACCAGGCTGACCGGCAGGCCCTCCATCCGGGTCGCGCTGGTCGACACATGGGTGAAGGCGTCCAGGAACCCGGTCCACGAGTTCACCTCGAACAGCAGGTCCGGCAGGTCAATGCGCGGCAGCATCGCCTCGGTGGTCTTGCGCAGCCACGCCAGCGACTCGCTCTCGCCCAGCGCGCCGAGCTTGTCCACGCTCAGCTTCGCGCGCCCGCCCTCCGGTGGCACCACGACCTCCACCTTCGCCGTCGGCCCCGCCTCCTCAAGCCGCGCGGCCATCTGCCGCCACGCCGCGTCCAGTGCGCGGGTCAGGCCCTGCAGGTGCTCCTCGATGGGCTGCTCAAGGCTCAGCCCGGCCAGCACGTCGTCTCGCACCGCCTCCCACCTCGGCCCGTCCAGCAGCCGG
Organism: Streptomyces sp. NBC_01276; assembly: GCF_041435355.1. Taxonomy (GTDB): domain Bacteria; phylum Actinomycetota; class Actinomycetes; order Streptomycetales; family Streptomycetaceae; genus Streptomyces. Next base: position 536,716 of record NZ_CP108443.1, on the reverse strand, counting down.
GCCCGCGGGTCCGACCAGCGGTTCGACGGCGAGGCGAAGATGTCGCGGCGGGTCAGCGCGCGGTGCAGCTGCTCCAGCACGCACACCACGTAGGCGTCGCGGTCCACCGCGCCCTCGGGCAGCGCGGTGTTGGAGTACACCGCCTTGCGCCAGGCCGGCGGCACCAGCTCGGCGTCGATCTCCTTGGGCAGCAGCGGACGCTGGGCGACCTTGCGCCGGGCCAGCACCGGCAGCCGGCGCACCGCCCTGAGCACCCGCCGCCCGCCCTGCGCGGCCGCCAGCGCGTCGCTCTCGCCCAGCAGGGCCAGGAACGGGCGCACCGTGTTGTAGCGGCCCGTCAGCTGCTGGCGCAACGCGATCTCCGCCGAGCCGTCGTCCTCGGGCACCAGCTGCTCGACCAGCCGCACCGCGTTGTTCACCGCAGCCCGGGAGGCCACCTCCTCCAGCGCCCGCCACAGCGCGGCCACGTCCAGGACGGCGCCGACCTCCTCGGTCAGCTCCAACTGGCGCACCAGCACCCGCGCGGCCTTGGCCACCGTCCGCGACGCCTTCTCCAGGTGCGGCAGCATCACCAGCCGTTCCCGGTCCGAGGCGCGCTTGGACGGGCCGATCAGCCGAGTCGCCATCAGCAGCGCGAACAGGTCCAGCGCGTCGTCGATCGCCGCGGCCTCCAGACTTCGCACCACCGTCGTCAGCAGCGCGGTGCGCTTGGGCTCCACGGTCCGCTCCAGCGTCTGGGCCTTGGAGGCGAGCCCGTAGCGGGCCAGCGTGGAGAGCCGGTTCACCGGCACCCGCGTCAGATTCACCCGCCCCAGCTGGAACGCCGAGATCTCGTTCACCCGGTCCAGCGCCCGCGCCATCGCGGTACCCGTCGTACGCGTCGGCGGCCGGCGAAGCCGCTCCAGCTCCGAGAACCGCGCCCCCTGCGGCACCTGAAGCAGCCGCACCAGCTCACCCGCCAGCGCCGGATCGGCCCTGCGCGCGGCCCGGGCCACCGTGGTGAACAGCCGCTTCTCCGCAACCGCCCGGACCTCCGACACCTGCCGGGTCACCGTGGACACCCCCGGCAGCAGCACCCGGTTGCGCCGCAGCCACCCCACCGCGTGGTTGAACAACGCCACTGGCCCCTCGGCGTGCGTCCAGGCCCGCCCGTGCAGGAACGTGCGGAACTTCCGGGCCCACGCCGGATCCTCGAACTCGTGGTACCCGTACGCGTCCCGGATCTCCCAGGCGTGCTCGTACGCCGTCTTCAACCGCTCGGTGTACTGCTTCACACACGAGGCGTCCTCGATGCCCAGCTGCTCGGCCAGGTAGTCAACCACCGCCCACGGCACGTTCAGCGGGTCCTCCACGAGGAAGAGCCCCACGTACCGGACCGTGCAGATCTGCAGAGCGAAGCCCAGCCGGTTGTGGTCACCCCGCCGTTTCGCGATCAGCAGACGGTCCTCGTCATCGAGGAAGAAGAACCGCTCCAGCTCAGGGCGGGTCGGAACCTCCTTGAAGGTGCCGTACGACGCGGCCTGTTCGTCAGTCAGGAACTCCATGGGCATGGCAACTGACCGTACGCGGGCAGCTACTGCCTGGCCCGAGAGTTACCGAACCGCGATCAAGAAAGCACTCGGCCGATCCCGCGTTGCCGCACGTCAGAGCAGCCGCCGGACCTTAGCGCCAATGGTCGCCCGGCTACTACTCAAGGGCGCGACCGTGCTGGCCTCGCTCGGACTGCCCGGCGAGGCGGGCGAGCACCTGGCGGCGCGGGCCGCGCTGCTGGACGGCACGTACCGCGAGGTCGCCTCCCGGCTGCCGGACAACGCGCAGATCGCCTTCGATGACGACGGCCGGCTGCACTTCGCTGCGCGGGAGCCGGAGCCCGAACCGGCCTCCCTGCTCGATCTGCGGGCGGCGGTGAACGCGATGCTGCCCCGCGTGGACCTGCCCGAGGTGCTGCTGGAGGTGTTCTCCTGGACCGGCGCCGACCAGGCCTTCACCTCGGTCACCGGCGGCGAGGCCCGCCTGAAGGACCTGCACGTCACGATCACCGCACTGCTGGTCGCGCACGGCTGCAACGTCGGCTACACCCCCGTGATCGGCGGGGTGGACGCGCTGAAGTACGGACGGCTGTCCCACGTCGACCAGACCTACCTGCGGCTCGCGACCTACCGGGCCGCGAACGCCACCCTCATCGAGGACCAGGCGTCCATCGGCCTCGCGAACGCGTGGGGCGGCGGGCTCGTGGCATCGGTCGACGGGATGAGGTTCGTCGTCCCGGTCCCCTCGGTGTACGCGCGGCCGAACCCGAAGTACTTCGGCCGCCGGGGCGGCGCCACCTGGCTCAACATGATCAACGACCAGGCCGCCGGGCTCGGCGGGAAGGTCGTGGCCGGCACCCCGCGCGACTCCCTGTACGTGCTGGACGTCCTCTACGACCGCGACGGCGGACGGCGCCCGGAGATGATCGTCACCGACACCGCGAGCTACTCCGACATCGTCTTCGGCCTGCTCACCCTCGCCGGGTTCGCCTACGCCCCGCAGCTCGCCGACCTGCCCGATCAGGAGATGTGGCGCATCGACCGCACGGCCGACTACGGCGCCTTCCAGGATGCGGCCCGCGGCCGGGTCGACCTCGCCCGCATCGAGCGGCACTGGGAGGACATCCTGCGGATCATCGGCTCCATCCACACCGGAGCCGTCCGCGCCTACGACGTGATCCGGATGCTCTCCCGCGACGGGCGCCCGACCCCGCTCGGCGACGCGATCGCGCACTACGGGCGGATCGCCAAGACCCTGCACATCCTGCGTCTGGCCGACGAGCCCGGCTACCGAAGGCAGATCAAGGTGCAGGCCAACCTCCAGGAAGGCCGGCACGCGCTCGCCCGGAAGATCTTCCACGGCCGCTCAGGGCAGCTCTACCAGCGCTACCAGGACGGCATGGAAGACCAGATCGGCGCGCTCGGTCTGGTGCTGAACGCGTTGGTGCTGTTCAACACCCGGTACATGGACGCCGCAGTCACCAAGCTCCGCGCCGACGGCCACGATGTCCGCGACGAGGACGTCGCACGCCTCTCCCCGTTCGTCCGCCACCACGTCAACATGCTCGGCCGGTACTCCTTCCAGCTCCCGGAGCTGCCCGGTGGCCTGCGGCCACTGCGCGACCCTGACGCTGCCGAGGTGGGCTCAGAGCCAGCCCTCTGAGACGTGCGTCGCAGCGGCAGTTCGTCCCTGGAACGGGCCTTACCCTGCGTCCTGCGGGGCCGGCCGTCAGTTCGGGATGGGCCAGGTCTTGAGGAGTTTGCGGGCGGCTCCGCTGTTGCCGAGCTGGTAGACGGCGACGGCGGCCGGGTGGACGTCGAAGGCGTCGAACGGCTCGGACTCGATGGCCTTGAGGTCGTCGAAGGTGGCGAAGCCGACGGTGACGTGGGCGGTGTACTTTTCCGGCCCGATCTGGTGGGGGACGTATCCGTCGACCCAGTCGCGGGTGCTCTGGCTGATGTCCTCGCCCGGGTCGGTGACGAAGGCAGCGGCCGTGCCGCCGGACTCGGCGAAGGGGGCGACGGCGGCGAGGAGGGCGGCCTGGAAGTCGTACACCTGGGGGCTGGGCTCGATGAGGATGACCGCGAGCCCCTGACCCGAAACCCCGAAGTCGGCGTGCTTGATCGCCACGGCCCGGTAGGAGAGTGCGCTCGTGTCGGTCGCGGCCAGGGTGTCGCCGATGGCGTCATAGACGGCCTCCAGCTCCCCGGTGCGCACGTAGCGCTGGAGGGTGGTGATGTGCGGCTGGTGGGAGGCGTCCAGGGCGAACCCGTCCGGGACGCTTTCGCGCATCCGGGCGTTCCAGGCGCGGGCGCGCTGAAGGGTGTTGTCGTCCGGGTTGACGAGCACGTCGATGGCGGTCAGGTCACTCAACGGTTCCTCCTGGTCAGAACACGGTGGTCCAGTCGTTCTTCATGCTCACGACCGTCCACCCGAGCTCAGCGGCCTTCGCGAGCGAGGTCTCGGCGCCGTTCGTGTAGGAGAACTCGCGCTGCTCGTCGTCGTGGTTGACGAGGAGCGCGAAGTGGGCGCTCTGCAGCATCTCGATGTCCACATCGGCGTTGCCGCCCGCCAGGACGGGCAGCCGGCCGGTGTGGGCGAAGATGTGCTCGGGCTTGCCCCGGCCGAGGTCCAGACTTCCGAGGAGCTCGCGGGAGCGGACGAGCCGGCCGTCGGCGTAGGTGCAGGCGGCCGCCGAACCGATCACATTCTCCTTGGGGATCCCCCAGGTCTCCTCCGCGAAGACGCGCATGAAGTCGCGGCCGCCGCCGGAGCACACGAACACCCGGAACCCATGGGCGTGCAGGAGGTCGAACAGCTCCAGCATCGGGCGGTAGACCAGCTCGACGTACGGGACACCGAGCTTGGGCTGCTTGACCGTCCTCATCCACTCGCGCACCTGCGCGTCGAACTCCGCCGGCGTGGTACCGGCCCATGAACGGGCGAACGCCTCCAGCAGGGTCGACACCACCTGCGGCTCTTGGACGGTCAGGCCCTCGAAGAACTTCTGGTCCCGCTCGGCGAGCGCCTTGTATGGCTGCTGCTCGGCGAGCTGCGGGTCGGCCTTCACTTCCTTCTCCCACGTGCGGAACACGAAGTCGAACTGCGGGGGAAGCGGCTGCTCGACCCAGAGCGTGCCATCGTTGTCGAACGTGGCGATCCGATCGGCCACCTCGACGAACTCCGGCCCCGGCGTCGTGGCCGCGCGGACGAAGTCCAAGATCGCTTGCTTGGCTGAGCCGTCCTCCCAGCTCGCCAGCACCTTCTCGGTCACGGGCACTCCTCGGCTCGGCCCTGGCCCCCGCCAGCAGACACGGCAGACAGCCAGTGAATTTGCCCGGCCTCCGGGGGTATGCCGATCAGCCGTCGGCCCCACGATTCTGCCGGACGACTACGCGGGCGGCCGTCACCGACGCACGTCGCCTGGGGCGAGCAGACTGGTCACCTCAGCGATGGCTTCCGGCGAGGGCTTGAAGTAGCGGCGGACGTTTTCCGGCTTCTTGTGACGGGACTTCGCCATCAGCATCAGCAGCGACGCTCCCTGCTCGCCGAGGTGGGTCAGGGAGGAGTGGCGGTATTCGTGCAGGTCCCAGCCCGTACCCGGCCCGCGTACGGCCGTGTGTTCGTCGAGCAAGGCGCGGGCCTGCCCGTACGACAGTCGGGCGAACCCGGTGTCCGGGCAGACGTCGCGCGGGCTGATGACCTTGCCGGGGCCGGGCTTGCGGTGGGTGACGAACACCGGCCCGCGGGTGCGGCCCTTCAACAACCGGGGCAAGAGCCGGGCGGTGCCGGCGTCCCAGTACACGGTCTCCAGCACGTAGTCCTCGCGGACCTGGCCGCGACGCCGGGCCTTGGTTCGGGCTCCCTTCGCCTTGACCGGGCAGCGGCGCCCGGCGAAGTCCAGGTCCTCGATGTTCACGCCGAGGATCTCCTCCGCCCGTCCGGAGGTCTCGTAGAGCATCCGCCACAGGGTCTTCTCCCGCAGGTGGACCTCACGCCGGGCGATCAGCCGGGCGATCGCCATCTTTGAGCGGGCCGGGGTCTCGGAGTCCGGCACCGCCAGCCGCTTCGCCCAGGCCGGCACCGTCGGGCCCTCGTAGCCGCGCTCGCGGCACCAGCCGAGCCAGGACAGCACTCCGGCCCGGCGGGAGTTCCGGGTGTTGACCGCCGCGGTGCCCCAGAGCAGTTCGAGGGTCTCGCCGATCTCGTCGTCCGCGACCGCAGCCAGCGGCCGGCCCTCGCCGATCCGCTCGGCGGTCTTACCGACCCCGATCCCGTAGTTCCGGACTGTGTTCGGGTTGCCGAGCGAGTCGAGGAACACGTCGGCCGCCGCCCGGACGGTCAACGCCTTCCCGGTCGGCAGCTGCACGACGACGGACACCGCTTCCCCTTTGCCACAGATAACAGGGCCCGTTCACGTTGCGGCCAAAGGACATCACCGCAGGTGACGCATCAAGCTACCGCAGATATTGGGGTGTTATCTGCGGGACGACTTCAGACCGGTCCTAACACCGCCGACCCGCTGGCCGCCCACCAGGGAGGACGAGGGCTTAGCGCCGGATTCCGTTCCGATGTTCCTCGACCCCCTGGTAGGTCCCGGCGACCGCGCCGGAGCGTGAGCGGCAGGGTGAGCCTGGCGCTGCGTTACAGCGTGGGCAGGTGTGGCGCTCGACGTCGTCCGCTTCGGACGTGAGTGCGGCCTGAGGGTCTGTCATGATCCCAGACGCTGTCACAAACATATCCCAGAACACGCCTGGTTCCACTTTTGGGTGAGAACGAGTTGTGACAGTGAATCCGCGACCCGGACCGCTTCCGCCGACCGTTCTCGATCATGCTCCGGGAAAGGGTCGTTTGTGAGAGTGGCGCTGTATCAAACCTGGGCCCACCGGCGGGTGATGTCACGGCGTGAAGGGGTGTCTCAGCCCGGCACGTCCGCTGGTTCGCGGCGAAGTCCCGGACCGCGCCAACCACGCTCCCTGCGATGCGGGCTTTGGGGCCGCCTGTCTGTTCGTCCGGCGGGGCTGCCGCCGGACGAACAGACAGGCTTCGGGAGGCGGATCCACAAACCCGGCGGGGACGTGCTCCGGGGCCGTGTTCGGCGGGGTCAGCGGTCGATGGTGCTCATGTTCGCCACGTCGTGGCGCTCGCCCGCGGCGGGGGTGAGGTTGTTCAGCCGCTCCAGCTGGGCCGGGGTGAGCTCGATGCCGTCTGCGGCGGTGTTCTCCTCGACTCGGGCGACCCGCCGGGTTCCGGGGATGGGGGCGATGTCGTCGCCGCGGGTGAGGATCCACGCCAGCGCGGTCTGCGCCGGCGTGGCGCCGATTTCGGCGCCGATGGCCTGCACCTCATCGACGATTGCCAGGTTGCGCTGGAAGTTCTCGCCGGTGAACCGCGGGTTGGTCTTGCGCCAGTCGTCGTCCGAGAAGTCGTCGACGGAGCGGATCTGGCCGGTCAGCAGACCGTGCCCGAGCGGCGAGTAGGGGACGAAGCCGATGCCGAGTTCGCGCAGCAGCGGGAGGATCTCGTCCTCGACGTCGCGGGTCCACAGCGAGTACTCGGTCTGCAGGGCCGCGACCGGGTGCACGGCGTGGGCGCGGCGGATCGTTGCGGGGCTGGCCTCGGAGAGCCCGATGTGGCGGATCTTGCCCTCGGTGACGAGATCGGCCAGTGCGCCGACGGTCTCCTCGATGGGCGTGTTCGGGTCGACGCGGTGCTGGTAGTACAGGTCGATGTGGTCGGTGCCAAGACGCTTCAGGGAACCCTCGACGGCGGCCTTCACGTTGGCGGCGGTGCTGTCGGTGACGCCCGGGGCCGGGCTGTCGCCGGAGTGGGAGACCACCCCGAACTTGGTGGCCACGACGACCTGGTCTCGGCGGCCCTTGATGGCCTTGCCGACGACTTCTTCGCTGTGGAAGGGGCCGTAGATCTCGGCGGTGTCGATGTGTGTGACGCCGAGGTCGAGTGCCCGGTGGATGGTGCGGATCGACTCGCTGTCGTCGAGCCCTCCGCCGGTCGTGTAGACGCCGGCCATGGTCATGGCGCCCAGGCCGATGCGCGAGACGTCCAGCCCGCCCAGCGATACGTGCTTCATCAGATACTCCCTCTTCCCGGTGGTGCGGTGTGCGGTGCAGCAGGCCCGCTATCCAGGCAACCACCCGCCGACCCGCCGCGGAGGCCCGTACAGGGGCTCGTTCGTCCAGGGGTCCAGCAGTACCCCTTTCGCTGCCCGGCAGGTCCACGGGCACGCCGTACGGTGGATGCATGGACCGCAGCAGCGAGATCCGCGAGTTCCTGCGCACCCGCCGGGCCCGGATCACCCCCGAACAGGCCGGCCTGGCCCCCCACGCCGGGCCCCGCCGAGTTCCGGGCCTGCGCCGCGAGGAAGTCGCCCAGCTCGCCGGAGTCAGCGTCGACTACTACATCCGCCTGGAACGAGGCCGCGCCCAAGGCGTCTCCGAAGCCGTCCTGGACGCCGTCGCCCGGGCCCTGCACCTGGACGACACCGAACGCGCCCACCTCTTCGACCTCACCCAGCCCACCACCACTGCCCGGACCCGCCGCAAACGACCCCTCGCCCCGCAACGAGTCCGCCCCGCCCTCTACCGGGCCCTGGACGCACTCAGCGTCCCCGCCGTCGTCCAGGGACGACGCCTGGACGTCCTGGCCGCCAACCCGCTCGGGTACGCCCTGTTCGCGGACTTCGCCTCCCGCCCGCACCGCGACCGCAACTTCGCCCGCTTCGTCTTCCTCGACCAGGCTGCCCTCAGCCTCTACACCGACTGGGAACGGGTGGCCCGGGACACGGTGGCCAGCCTGCGCCTGTACGCCGGACGCCACGCCGACGACCCTCAGCTCACCGAGCTGATCGGTGAGCTGTCCCTGCACAGCGACACTTTTCGCCGGCTCTGGGCCGACCACGACGTCCGGGCACACACCACGGGCACCAAGCGCCTGCACCACCCGCTCGTCGGCGACCTCACCCTCGACTACGTCGTCCTCGCCGCCGAAGACGACCCCGAACAGAGCCTCGCCATCTACACCCCCGAACCCGCCTCCCCCTCCGCCGAGGCACTCGGCATACTCGCCAGCTGGACCACTACCTCCACCACCGCCGCGCCCGCGCCGGAACAGACCCCGCAGACCCAGCAGACCCAAAGTCCGCCCAGCTGATCTCAGCCGGAGGCGACCGGATCACGCAGGCGCAACGCAGCCAGTACGGCTCCGGCCAGGACCAGAGTCCGGCTGTCACACCGGGACTGCGGCTTCCTGCGCAGTGCGCGGGCCGGGCACCGCCGCCCGGAGGGACAGGTCCAGATCGAGGCGGCTGTTCATGTCCAGCTCGAAGCGGCCGTACGGATTCACATGGGTCCAGAACAGCGGCGACAGCGCCCTGCGGTCCGCGTCGGTGAGTTTGTCCGCCCACTTGGGGTCGGCCAGGACCTCCTGCATCAGCAGCGTGTTGACGTGCACCAGTGCGGACTGGAGCAGGTGCAGCGCGAGCATGCTGACCTCCTGGGACTCCTTGTCCGCACCGGCCAGGTCGCCGTCCTTGCCGTAGAAGAGGTCCTTGTTCGCGGAGTTCCAGTTCTCCACCACCTGCAACCCCTCGTGAATCTCCTGGCGCATCTCCACGTCCGCGAGGTAGTCGCAGACGAACGCGGTCCGTACCGCCCGGCCCAGCTCCTCGATCGCCCGGTACGTCGGGTGCTTGGGCCCGCCCCGGGTAAACCGGCGCAGGACCTGCTCGGCTTCGGCGGTGCCCAGGCGCAGGGCGGTGGTGTACTTCACGACTTGGTCGTACTGCTGGGCGATCAGGTCCCAGTCGATCGTCTTGGTGGAGAGCACCGGGCCCAGGTTCGGCCACTGGCCGTCCTCGCCCGCGGCCGGCCGGTACAGCTTCGCGGAGCCGATGTTCTTCAGCCGGGGCATCAGCTTGAAGTCGAGCATGTAGGCGAAGGCGAACCCGACGATGGAGGCGCCGTGGGTGTCGGTGTACTGCCGGTCGACGTCCATGTCGGTGCAGTGCCGCAGCACGCCCTCGATCATCGAGGCGACCTCGGACGCCGAACAGGACTTCAGCTGGGAGTAGATGCAGACCGATTTCCGCTCAACATACCAGTAGATCATCACGCCGGGGCCGCGGTAGCGCTGGTGCCACTCGGTCATCAGGTTCGAGGACCAGGCGCCGAACTTGCGGCTGTCCGAGGCGCACGCCGTGCCGGTGCCCCACCACATCTCGTCCCGGACGGCGAAGGTCTCGTTCACCAGCTTCCGCAGGGCCGCGCGCATGTTGGCCCGGTTGACGAACAGGTGCCGCACCCGCCGCAGCGTCGCCTCGCTCTCGCCATGCTTGCCGGTCACCGCGACCCGCTTGATCCCCATGTTCGTGCCCAGGCCGAACAGCACCAGCAGCAGCCGGCGCCGCAGCACGTCCTTCGACAGCATCTCGCGGGTTGCCACCGAGGTGAACTCGGCGATGAAGTCCGTGTCGAACTCGGCGTACTTCAAGATGTCCAGCAGGTCGATGGTCCCCCAGCGCCGCTCGATCTCACCCTTGATCGCCACCAGGCTCTCCGGCTCCTCCTGCTTCGCCCGGGGGGAGACCCTGATCCACGGCTCGCCATGCTTCTTCACGATCGCGACCCCGCCCGTCGTGCCCTCCGCAATCGCCTGCTCGAAGCGGTCCAGCGAGGTGCGGAGCTTGCCCTGGAGACCGGCGATGAACTCTCCGGCGTCCTGCGGCTGCCCCAGGGCGGCGTAGTGCACGTCCCGGTTGTCCTCGAAGTCCGCCGGCAGGTCGTCCTCCGGGTTACGCCACCGGTTCGCCCCCACCACCCAGATCTCCCGCCGCCGCATTGCATCCCGAAGCGCCACCAGCACGCACAGCTCTAACGGATACGCTCGACCCGGCCACGCTCGTCCACCACCGCCGCCCGCCACTGCTCCGGCACCACCCCCGCCAGCGGCACGCTCTCCGCCGGGTCGAAGAACGCCCCCTCCTTCAAAGGCTGGTCCAGGTAACGCTGGAGCAGGTCGATCGCGTCCATCACCGGCCGGTAGGCGGTGTTGTTGCCCTTCAGCTCCAGCGCGCCCAACAGCGGCGAGAGCATCCGGCGCCAGTGCGCCGAGTACGACGACCGCAGCACCGTGCGGACCCGGGCCTTGTAGCGAGCCTCGTTCGCCGCGGCCTCCGCCGCCAGCGCTTTCAGCGTCCTCTCCCCGCCGACCACCGGATAGATCACCCGCCGCACCGTGCCGGACGGCTCGGACAAAGCGGCCTCCGCGACCCGCAGCAACATGCCCTCCTTGCCCCGGACCTTCTTCAGCTCGGCGTTGAGCTCCTTGTCGACCTTCCGCTCCGCCCGGGTGTTGATCTTCAGCACGAGCTGGATGAACAGGTCCACCAGCGAGTCGGTGATCTCCGTCTGCCGCACATGGCACAGCGCGGCCAGCAGAGTAAGGCGCCGGGGCGGCTTCATCCGCTCCAGGTTCGCCGGATACTCCTTCGACGCCCGCGCCCGCCACGCATCCACCAGCTTCTCCGACACGTCCGCGAACAAGTCCGCGGGCAGCTCCAGCCGCCGCACCCGCTGGAGCTTGTTCACCTCCGCCAGCAGGCTCTCCAGCCCCGGCGCCCCCGGGTCGGCCTTCAGCTCCGCGAAGTGCGACCGCCCGCCGCCCGACACCGTGCCCTCGCCGTCGGCCCCCTCCTCCGTCTCGTCCTCGCTGCCGACAACCAGGTCCTCCAGGCGCGAGCGCGTCGCGGGCGAGATCCGCTCCACCCTGCTGCGGCAGAACTGGGCCTCGAAGTCCTTGACCGCCTTCCCCACCAGCCGCCCGACCTGCCCCGGGGCCGGCGGCTCGATGCGGCCGTTACGACACCGGGCCACCACCGCCGCCGCCAGCCGATCCCGCGACAGCTCCACCGGACACAACTCAGCGGCCAGCCAATCGGCCAGCCGCTCCTGGTCCTCCTCGGTACTCGCCCGGAACCCGTACGCAGCGCGGATCTCGCCCCGGTGCCGCTGGATCGTCTTGCCCTGTCAGTCGTAGGAAGCCCACTCCTCAGCCGGGACCTTCACCTGCTGAGCCACATATCCGACCGCGGCAGCGGGCACTTCACTGGCCGTATCAGGGAACCGGGCCTCCACCTCGAAGAACTTGAGCAACAACGCGAAGCCGAGCCGAGTCGACCCCGCCTTGTTCCGCACCCTCTTCATGTCGTCTTCGAGCAGCGTCCAGACCTCAATCAGGTCTTCCGGCTCCCAGTCCTGCCGCATCCCACCCCACCCCTCGCCATCACTCGTTCAGCTCAACGAGGCGCCCACCAGGGGGAAACGAGGACCACGACGGTTACTCAGCGCTACATGTCTGTTCGCCGTAGCTATACGAGAACAGGGCCCCGTCGGCGCAGGTCACCGTGATGTTCGCGTCGATCACACGTACCTTCTCGGCGGCGATCACCGACAGGTATGAGCCGTCGGCGAGACGTGTGAGGACAGGGGTACGCCGGTTGCTGCGGAGTCGACCCAGGAACCGGGCGCGGGTCGCGGTGACGGAGGCGAGGAAGTCGTTGCCGTCGAAGCCCTTGTCCCACAGGACGAGCATGTCCGGCCGCAGCAGATGCAGCAAGCGCGAGGCATAGCTGGTCTCGCCCTCGGCGGTGGGGCCGAACACCGCGCCGAGCAAGGCCCGTGTGCCGGTCTCGACCAGCGTCATCAACTCCAGTGTGGGATAGCCGTGATGGGAAGCGCGCCCCAGCCAGGCCCTGTTTCGCCCGGAGTCGGGGACCTTCTGGGAACTGCAGCCGTCGAATGACACAGTCCGGTATGGCCCGAACCGCACACCGGGTGTCGTCGGCCGGGCCAAAGGCCCCGCCGAGAACCTCGAATAACGCCCGCACCGGCGCACTGCCCAGGCGTCGGCGCAGATCACGCAGGGCCTTCGGCGTCGGGGATGCCACCGGCACTTCGGCCAGCCCGGCCGTCAGCTAGCTCCGTTGCCGTTTCATCATGTCCTGCGGGCCCGGGTGATGGCCATCACCCGTACGGTCACAGTGGCCGCGGGCCGGTTCGCGCCCGGGCATCCGGGTGAGCTGACGGCCGTCGTGCCGTTCGAGCTGGTCGACGCGGTCCTGGCGGAGACCCGCTCGATGCAGAGACGCCTGCGTGATCTTCCTTCGCGGGTCGGGATCTACTTCCTGCTCGCGATGTGTCTGTTCCCTGAAGTCGGCTACCGGCTGGCCTGGGACAACTTGGACGACTGCCGGTACCAACGAGCTCCGTTGTTCTGCGTCGGAAATCCTTCAACTGACTTGCGTGACCTGCGAAAACGTTAACTACCCGGCCTTGGGTCAAGGCCCGATCTTGGTCTATCCCCTGGATAGCAGAGGCCCCTCACGCATCTCGACCACCCTTGACAACGCCGTTGAGCTCTTAACTTCGTGGCATTGGATGGTTGACGCGGTCCGCTACCTGGTCACGGGCGGTATCTCCTGGCGGTCGATACCCGCGGACTTCCCCGCGTGGGACCGCGTCTACGCCTTCTTCCGACGCTGGCGCGACAAGGGCTGGACGGCCGAGTTCCACGACCGGCTTCGGGACCGGCTCCGTGAAGCGACCGGCCGCGACCGGGAGCCGACCGCGGGCATCATCGACGCCCAGCCAGTGAAGGCGGCTGCGTCGGTGCCGGCCTCGACCAGGGGCTTCGACAGCGGCAAGAAAGTCAACGGCCGCAAGCGCCACATCGTGGTGGACACCCTCGGCCTGCTACTGGCCGTCGTGGTCACGGCGGCGTCCGTCACCGACCGGGACGCGGGACAGACACTGCTGGCCCGGCTGCGCGAGCGGCACTGGCGCATCACGCTGGTCTGGGCGGATGGCGGCTACACCGGCCAACTCGTCGACTTCGCCCGTAACGTGCTGCGGATCGCGCTGACGGTGGTCAAACGCAGCGACGACACCACAGGCTTCGTCGTCCTGCCGAAAAGATGGCTTGTCGAGCGCACGTTCGCATGGCTGATGCACTCACGCCGCCTGGCCCGCGACTACGAAACCCGCACCGACAGCGCCGAGGCGATGATCAGGTGGTCGATGAGCATGGTCATGAGCCGCCGCGTCGCCCGACGACGGCACTGAACATCCCCGGACGTTCCTGCTCCAACCAGCCCCGCGCGGCCAGGCGTTTCACCTCCAACCGCACGCCCTCCACCTTCGCGGGCACCGGCTCCAGCCCGACCGCCACCGCGAGCCGCCGACAGTCCATCGCCCCGGCACGCGAGCTGTTCTCACCGGTCAGAGCGTCCACGAGTTGCCGGTAATCCGGCGCCAGCGCCGCAGCAGCGAGGCCTTCCCACCACACCGGCACCACCGAGCCGGGCACCGCACCCACAACCCGCGCCGGCCCCTCGCCGACCACCACGACCGGTGACACGTCCTGGCCTCCGCACGGTTCCGCCAGGACCGCGGCCACCGTCTCACGGGCGATCACGAACCGCTCCCACACGGCCTCTGCCTCCCGCAGCTCGGACTGAAGGGCATCCACCCGCTGCCGAGCGGCACGTTCACGCTCCTCCAACAGCCCCATCACCGACGGCATCCGGCACCTCCACCGAAGAGACGACACGACACCTCGTCCATGCCACCGAAACACCGGCCCCATCCCTGACCAGCGGAAACACACCCATCACGCGCGGAAAGACAACGGCTTCTCAGTAACCGGTACGACCTGCGGGCGGGGTCTGGTGGTGGTCTGCTCGCTCATGCTGCCGCCTCTCGTTCCGTCGGGGCTGGGGTCTGGGTGCGGGCGGCGCGGCGCAGCTCGACGCCTCCGGCCCGCCAGTCGGCGGCCGCCCAGTAGGGGTGGGCGCAGAGGTGCCCGGAGAGGGCGATCAGCCGGAGCCGCAGGGCGGTCGTGCCGGCCCCGGCGTGGGCTTGCGCGAGTTCGGCGTAGGTCTGCTGCCATGCCCTTCGGAGGGTGATCAGGCCCTCGGGGAAGCGGAACGGTGGTCTCACCACTCCACTAAAACACGTGTTCGATTTTCTGCGCGAGTCGCCCCGCTGGAGGTCACCCGTCCGTTGTCATGCAACTCAGTCGTCGTGTCATCGAATGCAGCCGAAGGTCTTTGCCACCAGGATGCCGGGGGTACGACCGCCAGCACGTCGTCGGGCAGGAGCCAGCCATGATCAGCGGTGCACATGTCATCCTCTACAGCCAGGACGCCGAGGCGGACCGCGCCTTCATCCGTGACGTCCTCAACTTTCCCGGCGTCGACACAGGCGGCGGCTGGCTCATCTTCAAGCTGCCCCCGGCCGAGGTGGCCGTGCACCCGGCCGACGGCCCGCCCCGGCACGAGTTCTTCCTGATGTGCGACGACCTTGATTCCCAGCTCGGCGAATTCCGCGCGCAGGGCGTCGAGATCACCCGCCCGGTCAGCGAACAGCGCTGGGGCAGACTGACTGCGATCCGGCTCCCCAGCGGCGCCGAACTCCCGCTGTACGAACCGCTGCACCCCATCGCCCACAGCCTGTGACTCCACGGCACTCAGCTGAGCCGACGCATCTCAGGGTGGCCGCGAAGCATCGTTGGCGCCGCCACGACAGAGGGGCCGTCCGCGTCGGAATCGCTTGCGTAGCGGTTCGTAACAGCTCGGCCCATCGCGTGACGCTCGGACGTTGTGTCATCAACCTAGTCGCCGCAGGTCAAAGCGCCGCGACTGCCTGACTTCGATGACACAGGACAACGGGGCACTCGCACAGAAAATCGAACATGTGTTTTAGTTGAGTGGTGAGAGCACCGTTCCGTTTCCCCGAGGACCTGATCACCCTGCAACAGGCGTGGCAGGAGACCTACGCCGCGCTCGCGCAGGCTCCCGCCGGGGCGGGCACCACCGCGCTGCGGCGCCGACTGATCAGCCTGTCGGCCCGCCTGTGCACCCACCCCTACTGGACGGAGCCCGCCGGCTGGCGGGCCGGAGGCGTCGAGCTCCGCCACGCCGCCCACACCCACACCCCGGCGGCAGGACGGAAGGCCGCGGCATGAGTCGGCCCATCGGCGCCGCACCCGCATGCCCCGCGCCCGTCTCGACGGACCCTGCGTCCGCTGCCGCCGGCCCACCACCCGCTACGGAGCAGGTGCCAGCCCGCTGTGCATGCCCTGCCAGCAGGCCCGGCAGGAGCAGCAGACCCGCCCCTGACCGTGACCGCACCCCCGCCGACGAGTCCAGCTCGACACCGGACTGTGGGTATACCGCATAGGCGTCCCCCTCTGCCAGACGACCGAAGGCGGCGGCGTCGAGCCGGCCGAGTACAGCACGTGGGTGACGGCCGCCCAGCTGCGCCCGATCCCCGGTGTTCCCCAGGACCAGGTACCCACCCACCGCAACCCCACCGGCGCGGCGACGTCCCCGGCAACACCGTGGGTGTGGGTCCTCGACGGCCGCACCCGCACCGGGGCCGCCACCGTGCACACCCAGGCGTGTACGCCCAGGCGTGCACGCTCGCCGCCGACCGCGCAGCCCCGGTAAAGACCATGACGGCACTCGACGCCCTCACCCGTTTCGGCACGGTCGCGTGCACCGGATGGGACGCCGCCACAACGCTCCTACCGATCCCCGCCCACGGCCGGCAGGACGCGCACGGCCCCGGAGACTGACCAGAATCAACAGGTCAGACGATGGGAGATCCCTTGTGGGGGCTCCACCTCTACGCATCATCGCGAACGGTCCTGTTCGGGCAGCCGCCGCCCAAGCCAGCGCGTACCGGAGCCTGAAGCACCAGACGCTTCGTGGTGGCAAGAAGTGCCCCTTCAGGTCAGTCCAGGGGACGTGCTGCCGGCAGCCATTCGACTTCGTCGTCGCCGCGTCGGAGATCTCCCCTGAACGTCAGGACCTCACGGCCTACGCCCAGGGCGGTGAGCAGAGTGTCAATCGCTGCCTCGTCGTCCTCCGTTTCGTTGATGACGGACACGATGGTGTCCGTCATCGGGCTGTGCTCCATGCGGTGGAGCGCAAAGTGCACGCCACGGATCTGGATCATCGCGACATCGACGGGGCTCAGTTCCTCCCAGCCCCGCTCGGTCGTCAGCTTCAACCGGCCCGCCACGGAGTCCAGCGACGGTGCAAGGCCTGCCACCACGCGGAATAGACCCGAGATGTACCACCACATGCTTGTCTGCCACGCAGGGTTCGGGTTCGCGCATGCTGAGACAGGTGCATCCAACCAGTCGGCTTCTGGGCCAGGCACATTAAAGTTCAAGATCTTCCACCCCCGCTTTTAACCGCACCCTACTCGGACCGCCCAGCCGAACCCGCAGGGGTCTTTCCCCAGTCGGGGTGCCGACAAAAACCGTGTCACCAGCCGCAAACCGCGGATCTGCTCCGCCGACGCCAAAGACGAGCTGGCCGCACCCTGGATGATGCTGAGGGGCTCAGTCGGACTCGCCAAGTGGAGGGTCTTCGCCTTTCTGGGAAGGTGCGTCAGGCGTCGTAGTCGAACCGGCGACGGGCGGGCGGGGCCAGATGAGGTTGATGGCCCAGGCGGGCGCCGCCCAATCGGCTGGAATCTGTACGTCCGCCGGTTCGTCTGTGATGAGCAGGTACGCGGGCATCAGGTCGGGCATCTCGTACGGAACGCGGACGGAGTCCCATACGCAGCGCACTTCCAGGGACTCTGACCAGTCATCCTTCGACAGTGTGACGGTGGCGCACCACTCCGAATCGACACCTCCGCTCTCCGACACCAACTCAAGATCGAAACCGTTGACGTGGGCGCGCGCGTTCGTGGATTCGTAGCCATCGCCCCCTAGCTCTCCGTCCAGACCCGGGATCAAAGCGAGCCCGTCAAGGAGTTCATCGAAGGCCACGTCTTCATCGTTGTGGGCCATGTCTTCGGCTCGAAATGCCATAGCCTGGCCAGTCTCAGACCGGGCGAGGGTTACCAAGCCCTCGTTGAGAGTGAAGCTGAGTACGTCCCGCACCCAAACCTGAGGAAGGGTCGAAGTATGGGCGATCGATGTCCCGTCCTCGTTGATCCGCCATCCGCTGTATTCCGCGTCGACCAGCAGGAATACCTGAGCCGTGACCAGCCCCCTCCGACTGATCTTCACCTGGTTCATCCCAAGGAAAGCAAGGACGTGACCGAGCTCCACGTTGCGTACCTGGTCGAGCTCCCATTCGTGTATCAACCCGCCAAGATCGACGTCACCGAGGGTCAGGTTGCCTTCTGGCGTCCGGCCTCCCCCGAGCGGCAGGCCCACGACACCCTGCAGAAATTCAACGATGGTGTTCATGATCTCGTCGCTCGGTGCCTTCAGTACGAAGAGCGACTCGTGTAGCGCGTGCAGCGGCACCATGTGCGGCTTCGGTAGGCCCCAGCTGCTGAAAGCCTGGTAGACATCCGCGTCGGCGCCGACAATCACAAAAGAGTCGACCTTGTTGTCGGCTGTCCTCAGAACTTGTCGGAGCCAAGCGCTGTCAGCAGCCCCTGTCTTGACGTCGCTCTTCTTCTTGGCGGGTGGACGTATCTGCACCTGGTCGCGAAGTGCCTCCACTGCTAGGTCGCCGTCGAGATCCAGGATTCGGACCGACGGAGCAAGGCTGCGAAGCGATCCCTCTACAGCGGTCATCACCTCCTCACGCGTCGAGTACGGACCCTCGGCCGGGACGTCGAGCCCGGCTGCTTGCATGGCCTTCCTCGCCTGGTTCGTACTCGCGCGCCATGCCTCCCACGATGAGCCGGCGTGCTCAACGAGCTCCCACAGCACCGGTTCTGGCACCCAGACTTCAAACCCCTCTTCCGCAGCGCGGTTCCCCCAGACCGTGAGAAGTTCCAGGTCGAGTCCGCCGCGGGGGAACGAGTTCGTGTCGAAGACGATCGCACGTAGACCGTGGCGTACAGATTCAGGAAGCACTGGGTACTTTGCGGAAGCCATGAGCAGGACGGTATCTGAGCAGGCATATCGCCGCGGACCTGCTGGGCAGCTGGAGCCTGCCCCCGTGCCCTGAACCACCGGTG
Source organism: Streptomyces sp. NBC_01276 (assembly GCF_041435355.1). Classification (GTDB taxonomy): domain Bacteria; phylum Actinomycetota; class Actinomycetes; order Streptomycetales; family Streptomycetaceae; genus Streptomyces. The sequence continues at coordinate 518,174 of NZ_CP108443.1, read as the reverse complement.
CTGTGGTCAGTCACCCGAACCGGCGATGCCACCACACCTGTTGCAGCGACTGACGTTGGCGATCCGCGCGCTGAGCTGCACAAGCCGACCTTCGTCTGCCTCGCGCCACACCGTCTCCCCCAGAGAAACCCCTGTGCATGTCGTGCAGGGTCGCGGGGCAGGCGCAGTACGGAGGCTGAGCGCGTCCGTCCTGCCGCCCGACCTCCCCCGGCTGCGGACGCTGGTCACCTACCCGCGCGGCGAACTCTCCCGCACGGAGCGCGCCCTTGCCGCCGCCGAGGAGCAGCGCGCCCCGTTCGAGGTCGCGCGGCGGCCGGCTCCGCTGCGCCCGGACTGGCTCATCGAGCACGGCATCGGCACCGGCCGCCCGCCCATGCGGGTCCACGCCGGTACCTGCTGGGACACCCGCACCCGCTGCAAGCCGGCGTCCACCGACGCCGCGCGGCGGGCCCTCGCCGAGGGCATCCCCGCCTGACCGCACTGCCGCCCCGACACCGCCGTCGGAGTACTGGAATGACCGCCTACCGCCACGGTGGAGGAACGAGCCCTGCCCTGCGCGTCATCGTCTGCCCGCCCGACGCCCAGGGCGGACGCCGCGTACGCGTCGACGGCGAAATCCCCGGCCCCGCCCTCGGCCCTGGCGACCTCTGCGGCTCAAAAATATCGTCCACCACCGAAAGGGGGCCGGCCGAAGGAGGGGGGACTAGCCACTGTTGCGCTTGTCAGGGCCGCAAGCCCGCCCGCCTGAGTGCGATCTCGGACAGGGCGGCGACGACCTGCTGGTCACCGCGGCGCCAGGCATCCGCGAGGCCGCCCGGCGGGGCGGGGATCGCGCGGAGGTCGCCCGGCGGTCCGGTGAGGGCGCGCAGCGCAAGGAGGTCGGCGCCGTGGGGTCCGCTGTAAAGGCTTCGGCAGGTGGCACAGCGACGCATCCAGCGCACGCGTAGGGGAACCCACACCAGGAGTACGAAAGCCACGGGGACGACGACCAGACCAACCGCGACCAGGAAAGCCAACTGGCTGACTGCGTCTTGCAGGGACTGCCCGGCGTCGGCAAGCCCGGTGCCGGCATCGGCCGCGGACTGGAAGGGCTTCTTCAGCAGGCCGCCGACCAGCGGCACGTCCGAGGCTGTTTGGCCGGCGTCGTGGAGAGCGCCGGCAAAGCCCTCGCCGGCGCTCTCCACCTTTCGTCCCGGCTCGGCCAGGAGCATGATCGCATCGTGGACAGCCAACGCGAACCACACCGCGCAGGCGATGACGACCACGGCCATCAGGTCCGCGAGGATCTGGCGGCTCCGTCGTGCTGGGGTCTGGGCATAGAGAAGCATGGGCTGCTCCGGTCATAGCGTCGAGGCACCGGCCGAGACTGGCGCCAGGGTGTACGGTGCCGGCCACACGGCTCGGCCCGTTACTCGACCGTACGTCGGCCCCGGCCGTGCGACCGCTGTTCACGAATACACGTCCGCACGCCCGTTGCCAGGTTGGCGCAGCAGCGGCGGGCGCGGAAAAGGCGGGTGGGGCACTGCCACTGTCGCCGTTGCCCGACAGCCAGCCGCCCCTTCCCGCCGTGGTGATCAGATCTGGGAACAACCCGTCGGCCACGGCCCCCTCTGTGAACAGCACCGCATGGTGAAGCCAACGGATCGGGATCAGGATGCGGACGGTATGGCAGCCGGGGGCGCCGTCGGTGAAGCCGAAGCGGTTCAGTCCGCAGCGCCGGCCCACCACGCGGCATCCATCCGCCCAGCCTCCCACCCCCGGGCAGCGCCCGGGTGCTGATGCCCGGTCTGCCTGCGGACGGGTGGACTCTGGCCGTGCGGGGCCCACTTGCCCTTGACCCCCGCTGGAAACCCGCCACGGGACGGTAAGACCCGCACCGTCCGCCCTGCTGCGGCAACCCGGCCGGTGCGCAGAATCATCGTGCGATGGCGACCAGGCGGCCGTCGCTCACCATCTGATCCCCCACCCGCAGCTCGGTGGGCGGCACGTCGGCCGCGACCCGCCCCGGCGGAATCTCCACCCTGCCGTCCGCGTCACGGACGGCCGGCTGCGGACCGGCGTGGGTGCAAGCGCGGGGTCGCGGCGTGCCTTCTGATCAGGGGTGCGGCGAGGCGAGTCTGTGGTCTTGCTCGATCAGCTCGCGGTCGCTGCGGAATGCTGTCTTGCCCGCAACGCCGACGACGGCCTCCTTCAGGCTGTGCTCGATCGCGCCGATGTCGCTGAGCTTGCAGAAGTTGACATAGCCCAGCCTGCGGAAGTCGCTCCCGCTCCTGCGGTACAGCCAGCCGGGCAGGGACGGCAGCCCTGTCAGGGCGTCCAGGCGCTCGACAACGTGGGGGCGCAGGCGGACCAGGACGATGCCCATCTCTTCGGTGTACCGGGGGTCGTGGCCCAGGATCCCGACGTACTCGATGTCCTGCCACGGGATGTGGTGAGTTTGGGGCCCGTCCCGCATCGTCAGGCCCGAGCCGTCGACGGTCAGCGCGTAGTCGTACCGTCGCGGCCGCCCGATCAGGATGAGCGCCGGCACGATATGGACGGCGAGGAGGTCGGCGTTGACGAGCCAGGTAACGGGGGCCGACAGGACCGCCAGCCAGAGCAGGCCGAGTCCGGCGCGCTGCAACGGGCTCCGGCGTGGGTTGGCGAGGACGTACTGGTCGCCGACCGTCGGCGCCGGAACGGCTTGCGGCCCGTCGACCACGGCCGGTCCGGTGACGAGGCCGAGGTCGCCGGCCGCGTTGACGGAGCGGCGTTGCGGCCGGGGCAGGCCCAGGCCGGCCAGTTCGCGGTCCACGTGCCGGTAGATGCCGTCGAGGGTGAGCGGTTCCTCCCGGGCGAGCGCGTCGAGCAGGGCCGCGGTGAAGGCGGTGTGGCGGGCGCCGGGCGGTGCGTGCGATGGGGCGGTCGAGGTGGTGGAGGTCAGGGTGTAGGTGCCGGTCAGGTCGACCTGGCCGGCGACGGCGGTATGCGGTCCGGCCATGGCGGCCACCGCGCGTCCCGAGAAGCAGCAGTCCAGCAGCAGGACGCGTGCATGGGCGCGGGCCCGGGCCAGGTCGCGTTGGACGAGTTCCAGCGGTACCGAGGTGAAACCCGGCCGGGCAGGATCGGTGCCAGTCAGCGCCAGGTGCAGCCGGCCGTCGTCGTCGAGGAGTCCGTGGCCCGCGTAGTAGACCAGCAGCATGTCGACGGCCTCGCCGGCGGCCCGCTCCAGTGCCGCGCCGACGGCGCGCTGGTCGCCGGGATCGGACAGGACGTGGCAATGCTCGGGTGCGAGCAGCCCGTGGCGCGGGTGAGTGAGGGCGCGGTGCAGGGCGTCCAGGTCGTTCCGCACGGCGGGGATCGCCGGGAGGTCGCCGTCGGCGAACCGGCTCGCCCCGATGAGCACCGCCCGGCTCGACGGACCGTGCGGATACCGGGGCGCGGTCACTCTTCACCGGACGCGGGCGGCTCGCCGAGGGCGTTGATCTCCCTGATGACTGCCTCGACGTCGCGGGCACGGCGCACGTCAACGCTCACCTGCCGGCCGCCCACGGCCGTGATGGTCACCTTCACGTCTGCCCGCCGCTGTGTCAGCCAGGTGGTCAGCGACCTGGCGAGCACCGCCCCGGCGCTCCCCGAACTCAGGGCGACGGCAAGGACGTCAGCCAGCGCCCCCATATGCCCGGGCGCGGGGGACGGCCGCAGCAGGGACACCCTGCCCCGCAAGGGATCCTCGGCCGCGAGCCAGTCACGGAGCGGAAGCAAGTGGGTGTCGGAGTCTGTGACGGCGAGCCGCAGCTCGCACGAGGCGACACCGGTTAACTCTGGGTCTTCGCTCAATCCGGTCATGCTGCCCATCGTGCCAGGGCACGCCCGTTCACGTCACGGTCGCGTCGTCAGAAGCGGATCCCGGGGCGGTGGGTGGAGGCCGCTGACCTGGAGGCAGCACGGGCGACAGCGCTGGTCCGGCGAAGTGCAAGCAGCCCAACAAGGTCGTCGCCGTCAACCCGGGCACCATGGCCACCCGGCCACGCATCAAGGAGACGCCCCCCGGTGATCCCCCACGGCCGCCCCGCCCTCACCTCGACGACGTCGCCGCCCTCGCGGGCGTCTCCCCCTCCACCATCCGCGCCGACGCCACCACCGGCCTGCTCGACCCCGGCATCGACCGCCACGGCCGCCGCTGGTGGACCCGCGCCGCCGCCGAAGCCCGCACCACCCGCCCCGCCCAGCACAATGGCCGCACCCCGGCGCCAAAGACCGCACACCCCGGCGCACCACACCCGACACACGGCTGCCCGAGATCGCCGCCGCCCTGGACGCCGCCCAGAACGGCACCGGGCCCGCCGTCACCGCGGAATCCCTCGCAACCCGCTACGGCGTCAGCCCGCACCGCCGAACGCCTCCTCGCCAAAGCCTGCGCCACCACCGGCTAGCCGGCGTCCGCGATCCGTAGGACCAGCTTCCCGCGGCCGTGTCCGCCCTCCAGGCGGCGTATCGCCTCGGGTGCTTCGGCCAGCGGGAAGCTCGCGTCGATCACAGGGCGCAGGGTGCCCGCGGCCGCGAGCACGGCGAGCTGCCGCAGGTCCGCCGCCTTGTCCGTGGCCACCAGTGCGCGCATCCGCCGGCCGCCGGACGCTCCGGGCAGAGAGGCCCGCAATTGCCGGTGCAGCGTGCCGAAGAAGCGGCTGCCGCCCTCGCCGCCGACCAGGACGAGCCTGCCCCCGGGGGCCAGCGCCGTCAGGAGCAGCGGGAGCGGCCGGTTTCCCGCGATGTCGAGGACGAGGTCGTGGCGGCTGCCCACGGCCGCGAACTCCTCGCGGGTGTAGTCGACCACGTGGTCGGCCCCGAGCCGGCGCACCAGGTCCGTCTTCCCGGTGCTGCACACGCCCGTGACCTCGGCCCCCTCGGCCTTGGCGAGCTGGACGGCGTACGAGCCCACCGCCCCGCCGGCCCCGATCACCAGCACCCGCCGCGCGGGCCCGGCGGACGCGCCCGCGCGCAGGGCCTGGAGCGCTGTCTGGCCCGACACGGGGAGTGCGGCCGCTTCCGCGAAGCCGAGTCCGGCGGGTTTCGTGACGATCCGGTCCTCACGGACGACCGCGTACTCCGCGAAGGCCCCGGTACCGACGCCGAACACCTCGTCCCCGGGCCGGAACGCGGTCACCCGCGCTCCGACGGCCGCGACGGTCCCGGCGCACTCCGTGCCACGGACCCGGATCCGCGGGTGGCGCAGCCCGACCCCGAACAGCCTTGCCACGGCGGGCAGTCCGGTCATCAGGTGCCAGTCGCCGATGTGGACCCCGGCCGTGTGCACCCGGACCAGCACCTCGCGGGGGCCGGGCACCGGCACCGGCACGTCCGCGAGGCGGAGCACCTCGGCCGGGCCGAAACGGTCCTGCACGATCGCCTTCATCAGCTTCCCGTCCTTCCGCCGCCCGGCTCGCAGGCCCTGGCCTGTCTGCATGCTCTGTCCCGGTGCTCACGGTAGGGCGGGCGGGGGGCCGGGCGAGTCATACCGGCGGACGAACCGCGGTGCCCCGTGGGTCCGGGTGCGGATCAGGGCCCGGTCAGGGGAAGTTCCGGGGTCCCCGGGGTTGTGCGGCGGCCGCCGCCCCCCGGGGGGGGCGGGCGGGGCCGGGGTTCCCAGCCCCGACCTGGGCGGCTCCGGCCCCCGCCGGCCCCGACCCCGGCTCGGCGCGGGTCGGGGCGGGGCGCAGGGAGCACCAGATGTGGTCGGGGAGCACGCGGGCGGCCTGGGCGGGGTCGGTCCCGCTCGTACCCGAATGCCAGCGGCGGGTGGCCTCCGCGACCGGGTCCCCTGACCAGGGCCTCGACGAGTTCCTCGGGGACGGGTGCGATCTCGCCCGCCGCCACGCGCGGCCCCGGCTGCGTCGGCCTCGGCTTGGACCTGCTGGAGCAGGCGTTCCCAGGTTCCGTCGGCCGACCACAGGCGCCGGTCGTACAGCGAAAGGGGCCCGATCAGGACGCAGCAGGCATTCCGGCGGGGTCTGACAGCCCTCGCGCATTGGGTGGAGCGGAAAGGGACGGACCGGCCGGTATCGCGCAGCCACGGCGATGAGGTCACGGTCGAGGGCGAGGCGGAGCCGGTGGTTATGAAGCCGGGCGTGCGGGTCTCCCACACCAAAAGCCGGCGCGACAAGCTCACCGCCGATCAGCTCGCCGCCCTCGCGAAACTCGGCGCGGACTGGGCGTGACAGGCCGCCCCCCCTCGTCGTTGAGCCGAGCGGTCAGCGAAGTGAAGGCCCCGGGGACGTCGTGACCCCCGGGACCTTCGTCATGCCCTCTGGCAACGGACGGCGGTGCAACACCAGCTGCAACCGGGCGTCCAGACCGATCGCTGGCCGGTGTTTGTGAAGACAGCGGTGCAACGCAAGGCGTGTTGCGGCAACCGTGACGCACGGCCGAGCGGGCGCGTTGCAGTCATCGGTATCGCGTCACCGTGTCTATTGGAGGGTGGTATGTGATTCGATAGGTGATTTGCCGTCACCTGAACGTATGGGACTGGGGCATCCCAGCCAGTCGGTGGGCTCGGGTGTGCTGGGCTGAGCATCGTGAGCGAGCGCAAGCCCCACAAGACTGACCTGTCCGACGAGCAGTGGGCGCTGATCGTGCCGGTGATCGCCGCGTGGAAGGCTCGGCAGAAAAGTACCGGGCCGCAAGCGCGGCCTGACCTGCTGCGCTGGCAGGTGCGGGAGAAGGCGCGGCGGAAGGCGGACCCGAGCCTGATGGTGCTCGACACCCAGAGCGTGCACGCGGCGGCAACGGACGCGGCGAGCACCACCACCGCGATCACCAGGCCTGACATGCACGACAACGCCGCCGGTATCGCGCTGCTGGACAAGGTCGCCGCCGACACAGACACCGTTCAGAGTTCGGAGTCGCGGGTGTATTGGGCGATGACGGCGGTGATGCTGAGCCGCTGACCGGGGCCACCGCTTCGGCCTGGCCCAGCGCGTGAGTGGCGGGGAGCTGACCCTCGGGGCGGTGCTGGTGCGGCTGGAGGAGTGGTAACGGGAGATCACCGTGCAGGCCGAGGCGACGAGGGAGCGGATCGCGCAGCTGGCCGCACGGCTGGACGAGCTTGGCCGGGCCGCCGAGGAGGTGCGGATCACCCGCAAGACACTGCTGGAGCTGCCCGATCCGCACCGCCCGGGCCGCCGGCCCCGAAGCTGCCGGACCATCCGGCCCACCAGCAGATCATGGCGGTGTTCGCCGCGGCCGACGCTCCGCTGCGGGCGCGGCAGGTGTGCGAGGTGATGGACCTGGAGATCGCGCCCGACAACATCAACAACACCCGCCCGAAGCTCAAGCGGCTGACCGAGCGCGGAATCCTGGCCGAGACCGAGCAGGGCTTGTTCACCCAGCCACGGCCGTAGCCTGCCGGCGACACCGCGCTTGCCCCTTCCGAAAGCGCGGAACGGACATCAACTTACGCACCGCCGCTCAGCTCCTGAACTGCGTCGATCACGCTGTCCACCACCTCGGTCACCGGCTTGGACGCATCGATGATCGTCGCGCCACGCCTTTCGTAGATCGCTCGCATCCGAGGATTCCACTCCAGGGCCGCTGCGAGCTCTTCGGGATGTTGACCGAATGGGTTCGTAGTGCGGGTCGCGAGCCGGTGGCGGAGCGTGTCCTCGTTGATCACCAGGCACACGATGACGTCGAAAAGATCGCGGACCTCTGCCTCGTTCTCCGCCGACCCACACAAGAACGCGATTCGGAAACGAGACTCCTCGACGAGGGTCTCAACGCGCTCGCGGACGATCGCCCACCCGTATCGATCGAGCCAGCCCTCGGGAACGGGATACGGAGGATCCATCACGACCTCGCCCTTGGCTCGGTCGATCCAGCGACTGAAACCGTCCTCATCGGCGTCGAGCGCGACGTAGCCACGCGCTCGCAACACCCCGCAGACCGTGGACTTGCCAGTCCCCGAATTGCCCGTCACCCACACCACTGTCACGCCGCCAGCGTAGACATCACCACCCTGGGCCAGCGACGTAATCGCCGCGATCAGGCAAGGTGTAGCTTCGACCGAGCGACTGCTCCGGCACAGCCGGTGGATGGCCAAAGCCCCAGCTCAGACACCATGCCACGTGCGTCAAGCACGCCATCGCAACCGGTCACTCAACCCGAGCTGCACCCAAGCCGAAACGGACATCAACTCACGTTCCGCCCTCTTACTGATCGTTTCAGAATGAGCGTAGGCGGCGGAGACAGCTATGGCTGCCAGCTGTTTCTAGCGGGACCGTGGATGCCTGGGGCCTAACGCAGCGCGGCGGCGACCAGTCCTTCGATGGCTTCGCGCGGTACTTCGCCGCCGTTCACCAGTCGGTCGAAGATCAGTCCGTCGATGCAGGTCAGCAGTGTGTGAGTGCGGTTCTCGACGTCGGTTACGCCGCGCTTGACGAGGAACAGCCGGACGGCCTCGCGGCCGGCGTTCTCCCAGGGCAGGAGGATCTCGCGCAGCTCTTTGTCGCGCACGCTTTCGACGGTGCACGCGTGGCGGGCGAGCGAGCGCCGGCGGCCCTCGCCGGTGAGTCGCTGTCGGGTGAGCGTCACCATGCCGTCCACCAGTTCCTCGACGGTACGCAGGGGCGGAAGCTCGTCGGCCGTCGTGTGAAGTTCCGCCTGGTCGAGTTGGACCAGGCGGACGACGAGTCCGGTCAGCAGAGCGGCGCGGGTGCGGAAGTAGGCCGAGGTGGTGCCGGGCGGCATGGCTGCTCTGCGGTCGACCGCACGGTGGGTGAGGCCGCGCATCCCTTCCTCGGCGAGGACATAGAGAGCTGCATCTGCAAGAAGGGTGCGCCTATCCGAAGCCATGACCCCCTTTCTACACCCGTAGAGACTCAGGATAGAGTCGGTTTCTACAAATGTAGAAGAAGGAGGCTCCGCCATGGGCAACACGGCAGTGGTAGTCGGAGGGGGAATTGGCGGGCTGGCCGCCGCAATCGGCCTGCACCGCATTGGCTGGGACGTGACGGTCCTTGAGCGTTCGTCCCTGCTTGAGGACGCGGGGGCCGGCATTTCATTGGCTGCCAACGGCCTGCGGGCATTGGACGAACTCGGGGTCGGCGGGGCGGTTCGGGACGCGTCGCGAGGCCAGTACAGCGGCGGCACCCGGACGCCCCGGGGTGGCTGGCTGGCCCGGATGGACGGCTCGGCACTGGAGAAGGCGGTGGGCACGCCGATCATGGGCATCCCCCGTTCCACCTTGCACCGACTGCTACGCGAAGCATTGCCCGCCGGGGCACTGGCGATCGGCTCCGAGGCGGCAACGGTCGAGCAGGTCGGCCCGGAGACGGTTCACGTCGGCTACAGCACCACGGTCCTGGAGGCCGATCTGGTAGTGGCGGCCGACGGTATCGGCAGCACAGTCCGCGGCCAACTCTTCCCAGAGCACCCCGGCCCGGTCCACAGCGGCTCGACGGTGCTGCGGGCGATCACCGAGCACACGGTCGATCTGCGTACCGACTTCGAGCTGACCTGGGGCCGGGGCGCGGAGTTCGGACACATCGCTCTCCTGGACGGGAGGGCCGAGTGGCACGCCGTCCTCAGCCTCCCCGCCGGTACGCGGTTCGCCGACCCGCTGACCGAACTGCGCCGACGATTCCACACCTGGCACGCCCCGATCCCCGCGCTGCTCGACGCGACCCGGCCCGAGGCGGTGTTGCATCACGACGTGAACGAACTCCGCACGTCTCTCCCTTCATACGTGGTCGGTCGGATCGCGCTGCTCGGCGACGCGGCCCATGCGATGACCCCCAACCTGGGACAGGGCGCCTGCCAGGCCCTGGAGGATGCGGTCACTCTGGGCGCCGCCCTCGATGCCGAGTCCACCGTCGAGGCCGCGCTCGCCCGCTACGACGCCGAGCGCCGGCCGCGGAGCCAGGCCGTCGCAGTGGCCGCCCGGCAGGCCGGGAAAATGGGTCAGCAACTGTCCCACCCGCTGGCCGTCACCCTGCGGAACACGGCGATGCGACTGACACCGTCCCGGGTCGCCATACATATGATCCTGCGTCACCACGCCTGGGTCCCGCCGTCGCTGAACTGATCTGGGCGGTCACGGTGGGCAAGGTATCCGGGTGCGTACTGATCTTGTTCCGGACGATCTGTGGGAGCGCGTGGCCCCGCTGCTGCCGCCCGCTCCCGAACGACGACGTCGCCACCCCGGGCGCCTGCGCGTTCCCGATCGAGTGGCACTCGCCGGCGTGCTGTACGTGCTGCGAACCGGTGTCGCCTGGCGCGACGTTCCGAGGGAATCCGTGGGCTGCTCCGGGGTGACGACCTGGCGTCGGCTGCGGGACTGGACCGAGACTGGTGTCTGGTCGCGCCTGCATGCCGCGCTACTGACCGAGCTTCGACGCGGGGGTCTGCTGGAGCTGGACGACTGCTCCGTGGACGGATCGCACATCCGGGCTCTCAAGGGGGGATCTTGTTGGCCCCTCACCGGTCGACCGTGCCCGTTCTGGCTCCAAGCACCTCCTGATCGTCGACCGCCGGGGAACCCCGCTCGCGGTTACGCTCACGGGTGGCAACCGACACGACGTTACCCAGCTCCTGCCGCTCTTGGATGCCATTCCAACGATTCGGGGGCTCCGCGGACGCCCCCGCCACAGGCCCCGACGGTTGTATGCCGACCGGGGCTATGACTTCGACAAGTACCGCCGCTTGCTGTGGAAGCGCGGCATCAAACCCATGATCGCCCGCCGCGGCGTCGCCCACGGTTCCGGTTTGGGCAAAGTGCGCTGGGTGGTCGAGCGCGCCTTCGCGTGGCTGCACCAGTTCAAACGACTACGCATCCGCTACGAGCGACGCGCCGACCTCCACCAGGGCCTGCTTGAACTGGCCTGCAGCCTCATATGTCTCCGCCGCCTACGAACGTCATTCTGAAACGATCAGGTACAGCGAACGGCCAAGGGCACCGCGGCCTTGGCGCCGGATTCCTCCCAGGCCTTGCAGTCGTTGCGGCTGCCGGCGAGCGGCCGGCCGACTACGACGACCGGGCGGGTGTCGGCGTCGATGACGACCTGGTGGCTGGTGGAGTACCGGTAGTTCTTCGACCGCCCGGCGATGGTGTGGTCGCGGGTGGGGACCAGGGTGCCGTCGACGATGAGCACGGTGTCCTTGGTGAACCGCTTGCGGGGCTGGAGCGCGAGCATCGGCCCGAGGTGGTCCTTGATCAGCACCCCTCGATCCTGTCACCAGCCACTGACACTGTCCGATCCGGGTCGGCAAGAGGGCTGCGTCCGGTTACCGGACAGCACTCAGGCGCTGCGCGCCTGGGAAGAGAACCGCCTCGCTGCGCTCGGCGGGGCTTGGGCTTCGGGCCGGAGTCCTGCGCTTCGCTTCGGACTGCCCTCGGGGGAGGCCCGCTTCGCGGACCTCCCGTGCTGCGCGCGGGAGGTGACCCCGTTTCACGGGGGCCGTGCCTCCGCCCTCTGCTCCGCTCCCCCACCCGGGGGGCAGTACACCTAGAACTGCGTCAGGTAGCTGTCCATGGTGTACCCGCCACTGCGAGGAAGAGTGAACCAGCCGGACTCCATGTAGGCGGGACCGGCACCCTTGTCGAGTGAGCAAGTGTTCTTGTAGTAACCGTTCGCAGGCGAGCTGATCGTGCAGTTCCAGTCGTACGTGCCGGCCGCGAGATAGATGCTTCGCGAACCGTGGCTGTCGGCGTAGCTGTTGCCCGCGTCGGAGGTGGAAATGTCCCACGCGTAGTTTCCGGCCGCAAGGTAGATCGAGCGGCTCATCGAGGCCGAGGCCCCTGCCGTCGGACTACCGGTCAGGTAGAGCGAGCGACTCAGGGCCGCCGTGCCGGCGAATGCCTGAGTAGCCCCGAGTATCAGACCCACGGTCGCCGCAGCGGTCGCAGTGGCCAGACGTCCGATCGAGCGTCGGCTGGTCATGCGGGTGAAGACCCTGCTCCGAGGAGTACAGCGGCGCGCCGCGCAGACCCGCATCCGTGCCGCACAGCATGCACACCGGGAGTCCGCACGGCACCGCCCCACACGGGCCCTCGCACTGGCCCCGGACTGCGGGCCGAGCTGGAGCACCGCGGACTGCTGAGGAAGTGGCAGCCCGTACCGGCCGACTTGTCGTCGCCCTCCCGGAGGCACTGTGGACTCCACTCGCCCGGGGCATCTACTGGACCAACCAACCTCACATCCAGGCCCCACAGGCCTGGACCGCGCCCTTCAGGCATAGGCGAAACCCTCCCGGCCCGGGCCAGGTCGGCCACCTGGTTCGAAGAACCGTCGCAAGGCCACCCGTCACGACGTGGGACGCGTCCTCGCCACCGGTGAGGGATACAGCCGGCCCACCCACCACGAGAAGGGCGCGAAGCCCCGGCGAACTGGATGAACAGCAAGAACGGCAGACTGGGGCCCATGGACTCAGGACTTGCCGCACTGCTGGGCGCCGCCGTCGGTTCCGTCACCACCCTCGGGGCCGCAATCGTCAACGGCCGTGCTCAGGCACGGTCCCAGCACGCCCAATGGAGCCGTCAGCATCGCCGCGACGCCTACGCCGGCTACCTCAGCGCTCTCCATGACCGCGACGTCGCCATGGACGCCGTTCTCGACGCGCTGCGTTCAGACCAACCCGACCTCCCCGACATCAACGAGAAGACAGGCCGTTTCATCACCCTGGCCCGCGAGGTCCACCGCGCCTGCGAAGTCGTCATTCTCGAAGGGCCGGCACCCCTCGCGGAAGTCGCGGAACGCGTGACCAACGCCTCCAGCGATCTCTCGCGCGTCATGCGGCGCCTGGCCGAGAACGCCCATGCGGGAGACACCACCCGTAAGGCAGAAGACACCGCCCTTGCCGTCGAACGAGAGCGAACCCTCTATCAGGCAGTCAAGGACTTCCGCCTCGCCGCCAGCAGCGTTATCGGCGGAACCGCCTGACCCAGGCCTCTCGGCCCCGGTCACCCAGACCGTCAACAGAGACGCTGTCAGCCTGGGAGACGTCAAACGACAAGCTCAAGTAGCTCGTGGGCCTGGTCCTCTTCCTCCTGCCCGTACGGGATGGCGTCGGCCTCGCAGCCGGCGAGGAGTTCGGCGACGACGGTGCGCCGGGTGGGCAGGTCGCGGCGGCAGGTGCCGAGGAGGTTGAGGTATTCCTCCACGGGCTAGCTGGGCGAAGGGGTGCTTGGTGGTCTTGAAGTCGAGCCGCAGGCCGTCGACCACGAGGTCGGCGTCGACGGTGATGCCTGCGCCCGGGAAGGTGGGCCCGCCGGCGCAGTCCTGGGCCTGGGTGCGGCGCGCAGCGCCTCCAGGGGGCCGGTGGTGGCCAGGTAGAGCTGGTGGACGACGTCGTCGACCATGTCCTGGTTGGGGAGCTGCAGGAGCCGGTCGAGGGTGCAGCCGCCGGGGTTCTCCAGCGCGGTGAGGTACAGCTGGGTGCAGGTGAATTCATCCACTGCACGCGAGACATGCTCGAAGCCATTGAGCTCGGGAGGCCATCGGTTCCGACAGACCGAGTCATCTTCCGGGGCCTGGACCTGTTCGCGGTTCCGGCTCGCGAGCTGGTGCGACGCATGGGCGAGTACACCTCGATCGAGGCAGACCCAGACGACCCGGCGTCCTTCGTCGCCTCCGACCTGCTCCTGAGCTTCTGGCGCCCGTTCGCAGCCGACGACGAGCCGGAGGAAGAACAGGGCTACTGCTTCCGCTCGGTCCTGCTGGCACGGCGCGGCTACTACGACACGCCTGTTCAGGCTGCAGAGCGATTCCAACAGAGTTCGTAACTGCCCCGTCAGGCTGCCGGCAGGACTCGTTTCCGCAGCAGTGCGAAGCCAGCCCGGCCGTACATCTGGCGCTTCAGCATCTTGATCCGGTTGACGTGGCCCTCGACGACGCCCGAGCTCCAGGGCAGGGTCAGCCCGGCGGTAACGGCGGCAAGGTCTCGTTCCGGGCCGTTGACGAAGGCGTGGAGGCTGGGGAGATCATCGGCACGGACCGCTTCGATCCACTGCGGGAGCTGGTCGCCTTGGAGTCCGGTGATCATCCTTCCGAAGGTGCGGACGTGACCGGCGAGTGCGTCCAGTTGCCGCAGGTCCGCCGCACCGCTGCACACCTTCTCCGCCCCCACCGCCGGCGGAGATGGGGCAGGTGACCTTCCAGCACGCCAACTCCCCTACCTGGGACTCCTCGGCGCGCCTGAGGTGCAGTCGGGTCCGGTGGTCACGCTCGTCACCCCCGTCGGCAAGGCCGGCGCCCCCATCGAGATCGTCGGCAGCGGGTTCGAGCAGGGGGTCGTGGTCGACTTCGGCACGGTGCCGAGCAGGCCGGGCCGGGGCGGTTCCGGCCGTGGGACACCCGGCGCTCATGCCCGGACGGCAGGCTCCTTCAGGCCCGGCGGACCCGCCAGAGCCATGCCGCCGTCCCGGCCAGCACGGCGAGTGTGACCAGGTTGGCCAGGAGGGCCGGGGTGCCGGCCGGGCCGCCCGCCTGGTTGTAGACGCCGATGACGGCGGTCGGCAGGACGGCGGTGAGCAGGACACCGGTTGTCTTCTGGACGGCGCTCCAGTGCACCGAGGTGCAGAGGAGCACCGCGCCGGTGATGCGGAACAGGACGCCGACCAGCGGCCCGGAGTGGTCGGGGAAGACCATGATGAAGGCCAGCGAGAGGGTGAGCATCAGGAGCGGGACCAGGGGGTGCACCTTGCCCCGCCGGTCGGGTGCGTCGACACCGCTCAGGGCCGAGGTACCGGCGGCCCCGCTTCCCGCCTCGGCCAGCGCCGTTGCCGCGATCGCGCGGGGGTCCCCCAGCTCCGCGAGGATCTCCCCGATCGCCGCGTCGGGGCGCTCGGCACAGGTCACCTCGATGTGCTCGGCGAGATCGGCGAGGAGTTCCTGGCGGCGGTCGGCGGGCAGTGCGGAGCCCTCGCGTTCGACGGCGTCGAGGTAGTCGCTTATGCGGTCGGCAGAGGTCTTCATTCGGGGTCTCCGGTGGAGGGGCGCGGGGTGGTCAGGAAGGCGTCGACGGCGTTGCGGAAGCCCGGCCAGACGCGGGTGAACTCGTCGAGCGCGGCCCGGCCGCTGTCGGTGAGGGCGTAGTAGCGACGGGGTGGTCCGGAGGCGGATTCCTGCCAGGTGGTGGTGACCAGGTCGTCGCGGCGGAGCCGGGAGAGCAGCGGGTAGACCGTGCCCTGGCTGGTGGCCAGGGCACCGGAGTCCTCCAGGGCGTGGAGGAGTTCCACGCCGTAGCGGGGACGGTCCCGCATCAGGGCGAGGACGCAGTACTCCAGGACGCCCTTGCGCAGTTGGGCGGCCGCCCGGGCCTGTTTGGCCGAATCGCCTGGTTCCATGCAATGCAAGATACCCGGCGATACCAATGCATGTGAAGGGGGCCGACCGCGTCCTCGGCGATCTCCACCCGGACCTGGGCCGTGCGGCGTCGCCGCCGGTTCCCCCGCGGGGATGATCCTCCCGGTCAGGTCCGGGCGATCAGGGCGTACCTCTCGTCGGTGACCGGTCCGCCCCGAACCGGCCCGCGAAGCTCCCATCGACAGCACACGCGGCGGAACGGTCCCGCCGCTCCGCGTCCGGCGTCCGGTGTCCGGTGTCCGGCGTCCGGACACGACGCCTCCCTCGGCGGGGCGGTTCCGAGCGCGGCGACGCGCTGCCGGGCGGTGGCTCGTCAGCGCTCCGTCGGCGCCGTACGGGCGGCTGCGCGGACGTCGAAGGGGACGGCGCCGATCCGGTAGCCCCGTTCGTCGAGCAGGTGGCCGCTGACCTTCATCAGCCACAGCACGACGGCGCGGTCGGTGATCTCCAGGCCCGGTGCGCGCTCGTTGAGCCGCACCTCGAAGCGCTGGGCGTCCGCGAGGGACTTCACCCAGGCGACGACGAGCAGGTTGTGGCGGCCGGTCACGCCCGCGCACAGCCGTACCTCCCGGACGCCCGTGACGAGCCGGGAGACGCTTTCAAGGGCGCCGGCCGCCACCCGGCCCCAGTAGACGACCGCGACCGGCCACTCGGAGAGCGGCCTGGCGACCTCGCAGCGGGTCTGGAGCATCCCGGCGGCGAACAGGCGGCCGAGCCTGCGCCGTACGGTGTCCGGGCTCGCTCCGGAGCTCTCGGCCAGCGCGCGGTAGGTCGCGCGGCCGTCGACCGACAGTACGGCGATGAGATCGTGGTCCAGGTCGGTGAGGGGAAAGACGGGTACCTCGCCCCGGGCAGGTTCCCCGTCGGCGAGGCGGGCGATCTGGCCGCGGTCGAGGGCGCGCAGGCGCCAGCGGCTGCCCTCCGTGTAGACGGTGCTCGCGAGATGGGTGCGGGTGGCGCTGATGCCGGGCATCGAGCCGAGTCCCCGGGTCACCCAGTGAGTGAGCGCGACGAGGTCGGGAGCCAGGACGGTGACGAGCAGATCGCCGTCGCCGCTGACGTGCTCGACGGCGGTGACGTGGGGCAGCGCGGCCAGCGCGCGGGCGACGTCGAGCAGGCTGCCGTTGGCGCAGTCGACCTCGACGAAGGCGAGCAGTCCCTGACCGGCGGCGGCGAGGACGGGCGCGGGGTGGCAGCTGATCCACGCGGCGCCCGCTTCGGTGAGCCGGTTCCAGCGACGGGCGACCGTGACCGCGTCGAGGCCGAGGACGGAGCCGATCCGGGTCCAGTCCGCGCGCGGGGCGATCTGGAGGGCGTGCACGAGGGCCTGGTCGACATCGTCGAGGGCGTACGGGGCCGGGAGCGGGGCCGGGCCGGACACGGAGCCCGCCGTTCTTCCCGGCTTCGCCGCGGGGAGGGTGCCGGGCGGCGTCCCCGCCCTCTTCCCGGGCGTGGGGCAACGGCCGCCCGCCTTCGCGCTTTCGGCCTCTCGCCCGCTTTCCTGCGTCACGGGGGTCCTCCTGCGTTTTTCCTGCGAATCCGGATCCCTCTACCCGGTGGGGCTTCAGCCTTGCCCTGACCACGGCCGGAACCGTATCAGGAGGTTGACGCAGCATGTCCGTACTGGAACGCGCGAGGGAACTACAGCCCGATCTGGTCCGGCTCCGCCGCTCGCTGCACCGCGAGCCGGAGCTCGGCCTCCAGCTTCCCCGCACCCAGGAGAAGGTACTCGCCGCGCTCGAAGGCCTCCCCCTCGACATCACGCTCGGCCGGGACCTCACCTCCGTCACGGCCGTGCTGCGCGGCGGCCGCCCCGGCGGCGCGGTGCTGCTGCGCGGCGACATGGACGCCCTGCCGGTGGCCGAACGGACGGGGCTCCCGTACGCCTCCGAGGTCGCCGGTCGGATGCACGGCTGCGGACACGATCTGCACACGGCCGGGCTCGTCGGCGCCGCGACCTTGCTCGCGGACCGGCGCGAGGCGCTGCACGGCGATGTCGTCTTCATGTTCCAGCCGGGTGAGGAGGGCTACAACGGCGCCGGCGCGATGATCGAGGAGGGCGTCCTGGACGCGGCGGGCCGGCGCGTCGACGCCGCCTTCGCCCTGCACGTCGCGGCCAACCGGCTGCCCGGCGGCTGGATCGCCTCCCGTCCGGGGACGGTGATGACGGCGTCGGACGTCCTGAAGGTGACGGTCCGCGGTGAGGGCGGCCACGGGTCGGCGCCGCACCGCGCCAAGGAT
Source organism: Streptomyces sp. NBC_01276 (assembly GCF_041435355.1). Classification (GTDB taxonomy): domain Bacteria; phylum Actinomycetota; class Actinomycetes; order Streptomycetales; family Streptomycetaceae; genus Streptomyces. The sequence goes on along the minus strand of NZ_CP108443.1, from coordinate 500,595 downwards.
CCGGTGCCCGCCGTCTGCGAGATGGTCACGGCGCTGCAGAACTGGGTGACGCGGACCTTCGACATCTTCGATCCGGTGGTGGTGACCGTCGGCAGTCTGCACGCCGGTACGCAGCAGAACGTGATCCCGGACACCGCCGAGTTCAAGGCCACCGTACGCAGCTACTCCGAGGCCACCCACGAGCGCCTCGCCGAGGGGCTCCCCCGCCTGGTGCGCGGGATCGCCGCCGCGCACGGGCTGGAAGTGGACGTGGCCTACGAGTTGCTCTACCCGGTCACGGTCAACGAGCCCGCGGAGACCGCCTTCGCCATGGACACGGCCCGCGAACTCTTCGGCGCGGGAGAGGTGTGGCACGCGCCGCAGCCGGCCAGCGGTTCGGAGGACTTCTCGTTGGTGCTGCAGCAGGTCCCGGGGGCGATGCTGCTGGTCGGAGCCGCGCCCGAGGGCGCCGACCTGGAGAAGGCGCCGGAGAACCACTCGCCGAGGGCCGTCTTCGACGATGCCGTCCTCGCGCGGCAGGCGGCGCTGCTGGCGGAACTGGCCGAGCGGCGTCTCGCCACGACAGGGGACGGGGCGTGACGCCCCCGGCGGCGCCGCGCCCCGCGAGACGCGACGCCAAGGTCACTGCCGTCGTCGGGCTGCTCGTCGTGTTCGAGCTCGTCAGCGGCTTCCTCCAGGGATCCGCGCCGGCGCTCCTGCCGGCCGTGCGGGACTGGCAGGCCATCAGCGCGTCCGAGGCCCAGTGGTTCACGGCGACCCAGTTCCTGGCCGCCGCGGTGAGCGCGCCCGCCTTCGGGCGGCTCGGCGACCTGTACGGACACCGTCGTCTCACCCGGATCGCCCTCGCCTGCGTCGCGCTCGGTACCCTCCTGGTCGCGCTCGCGCCGAACGTCGCGGTACTGCTGCTCGGCCGGGCGCTGATGGGGCCGCTGGCCGCGCTGTTGCCGCTGGAGATCGGTCTGGTGCGCAGCCGGCTCGACCTTGACGGCGGACGCCGGGCGGTCGGGCTCCTGGTCGGTGCGCTGACCCTGGGATCCCTCCTCGGTCACGCCCTTGCGGGCCCTCTCCTCCATCTCACCGGTGACATCCGCGTCACGCTCTGGGTGCTCGCCGCGCTCGCCTGCGGCTGCGCGGTGCTCTCGTACTGCGGCATTCCCGAGTCCCTCAGCCGGGCGGAAGGCAGGATGGACTGGGCCGGTGCGCTGCTGCTCGGTCCGGCGCTCGTGCTCTTCCTCGGCACCGTGGCCCGGGCGGCCGCCTGGGGCTGGACCTCGTTGCCCACGCCGGCCGGTCTCCTGGCTGCCGCCGCGCTCCTGATCTGGTGGGTCCGGCTCGAACTCGCCCGTCCGTACGCCCTGGTCGACGTGCGGGCGGTCGCCCGGCGGCAGACGGCGGCGTACTACGTCTCGGGTTTCGTCTTCGGCTCGGTGATGCTGGGCGGTCAGGCCGTGGCGATCACCTATCTGGCCGCGTCACCCGCGGTGGGGGGATACGGATTCTCGCTCGCCACCTGGGAGATCAGCCTCTGGGGCGGGGTGCCGCACGTGCTGGCCTTCATCGGGGCGAGCGTCGTGGCCCGGGTGGCCGCGCGGGCCGGTTACCGCAGGATCCTCTTCGCCGCGTTCGGGCTGATGGCGGCCGGCAGCGCGGGCCTGATGGCCTCGTACGCCGTACTTCCGCTGTTCGCCCTGTCGTCCGCGGTGACGGGCTTCGGCATGGGCCTGGCGCTGGGCGGGCTGCCCACCGTCATCGTGGAGGGCAGTGCCGAGGACCGTACGGCGAGCGCCACGGCCGTCTACAACAACCTCAAGACGCTGGGCGGCAGCGTCGCGGGCGCGGGTGCCTCCGTGGTCCTCGGCACGATGGTCGTCGGCGGTACGGAGGTCCCCGCGCTCTCCGCGTATCTGACGATCTGGGGACTGAGCACCCTGGTGTGCGTGCTGGCACTGCTGCTCCAGACGACCGCGTTCCGTCAGGCGGGCTCCGGGGCGGACGGCTCGGGTGCGGACGACGGGGAGGGTACGGCGTCGGGTGCCGGGGCGCGTACGGCGAGCGGCGCGCGGTGACGCCGACGGCGCGTCCGGGTCCGTCCCCCGGATCTCCTTCCGGCGCGCGGTCGTCTCCTCCGATCGACCACGTCCGGAGTCGGTGCGCGCCGTTCCGGCGCGCCTGAGCACGATGAGGTCGGACCCGCACACGCCTTGTCCCCCGATCGGGTGACAGCCGCCGCTGCGGCCGGACCGCTCGTGGGCGCTGGGAGATCGTTTCCCCGACGACGGACGAGCCGGTCGCCCCACCGGAGGTGACGGCCGCGAAGGGGCGGGGGATCAGGCGTGGACGTGGTGCGGGAGTCGGCCGGGGCGGGCCGGGTGGTCATCTGGGAGGAGTCCGCGCGCGACGGCGCGCAGGCCAAGACGCTCATGACAGCGGACTTCCGGGTGCGGCTCGCGCGCCGGCAGGGAGGCATGTTCGGTGCGGACGGGCCGCGGCACGTGGTGTTCGCGGCGGGGTTCCCGGCGGTGTGTGCCGAGGAGTTCGAGGCGGTCCGTCAGGTCGCGGTGGAGGCCGAGGGTGCGGTGAGTGTGGCCGCGGTGTGCCGGGGCGCCGCCCAGGACGTGGTGCAGGCCGTTGCGTCGGTGCGCGGCAGTACGCACGCGCGGGTGATGGTGGTGGTGCCGGCGTCGGAGGCCATGGCGCGGGTGATGGTGCACCGCGGCGCGCGGGCGGCGTTGGAGGAGGGCGTCGCGTGCGTCAAGCGGGCCCGTGACCTCGACGCGTCGGTCGCGGTGGACGTGTGCCTGGCGGATGCCTCCCGCGCCGACTCCGGACTGATGGCCGCGTACGCGCGGGCGATGACGGGGGCCGGGGCGGGCGTGGTGCTGCTGGCCGACACCGTCGGCGGTCAGTTGCCCGCCGGCTGCCGGTCGATGTTCGACGCGGTGGCGGCCGGGGCCGGTGAGGGCGTGGTGCTGGGCGCGCACCTGCACAACGATCTCGGTCTGGGCCTGGCCAACACGCTGCAGGCACTCTCGGCGGGGGTGAGGGTGGTCTCCGCTGCGTGGCTGGGTATCGCGGAGCGGGCCGGGATGGTGGCCACCGAACAGCTGGTGTTCCTCCTGGACCGTCACCCCGAGGAGGTCCTCGGTCCTGATGCGGCACCGTGGTGGACCGCCCCGGACCTGACCGCTCTGACGCCGATCGCGCGGGCGGTGGCCGAGGAGACCGGCGTACCGCTGAGCGTGACCACACCCATCGTCGGCCCCGGGGTCGGCACCCTCTCGACGGGAACCCCCTTCGTGCATCCGCAGCTGTTCCAGCCCTACGACCCCCACGAGGTGCTGGGTGTCGAACCGGCCGTGGTCCTGACCCACTTGGCCAGCGCCCGCGTCGTCACCGCCGTCGCCGCCCGGCTGGGACACGCCCTCGACCAGCAACGGGCACGGGCGGCGATGCGGTGGGTGAAGTCGCGGGCCTACCGCAGCGGCCGGGCCGTCGTCGACGACGCGGCGTTCGCCGCCTACCTCGACGGTCTCGCCCACGCACCGGCCGGAGACACCCGGTGACCGCGACCGCACCCCGCGGCCCCTTCACCGGTGTCGCCGAAGCGCGGCGGGCCCTGGGCGAGGGAACGGCGGTGGTGCTGCCCAACCCCGCACCGCTGACCTACGTCCTCGCCGGGACCGTTCCGGGCGCCGTGAACACGGCCAAAGGCCGGCCGGCCGGCCAGGCCGTCGCCTTGTGGGCCCACCACCCGGACACCCTCACCGCCTTCGACGCGTCCTCGGCGCTCGACGCGGGCCACGCGCGGACAGCCCGCCGGCTCCTGGAGGAGGAACTCCTCACCCTGCTGGTTCCGCTCCGCCGGGACGTGCCCTGCCCCGGGTGGCTCTCACCCGCCGTCCGCGACGGCTGGGCCCTGCTGTTCGGCGCCCGCTGGACCCCCCTGCTGCCCGTCCTCGCCGGCTGTCCGCTGCTCTACGTCAGCAGCGCCAACCGCACCGGCCGGCCGCCCGCCGCCACGGCCTCCGACGCGACCGCCATGTTCCCGCCGCCCGTCCCCGTCCTCACCTCGGACACCCTCACCGGTCGGCACGAGGAAACCCGGGCTCCACGGCGCGCCACCACCACCGTGCGCATCCACCCCGACGGCCGGCTCGAACTCCACCGCCACGGTGCCCAGGACCACGCCTACCCCACCGCCGCCGCCTACCTCCGCCACCTCACCACCGACCAGCCCTGACAACGCATCACCCGCGCACGGGCGGGCCGGGACACGAGGCGGCAAGGGAGACGCGGCGACCGGCGCTGGTCCGCCGTACTCGGAATGGGCCATGGCCAAAGCGTGTTCGCGCGGATCCGCCCGGCTCCGCCCGTAGGAGGGCAGCGTCCTGGTCGTCGACGGTGGAAGGCGCGGCGGAGGCGGCCGGGACCTCGGCCGTGGTTCGCCGGGACGGGCCGCGTGAGCTTGTCGTGCTCGTCCGGGCGGACGCCGGTGATCGAGAACAGGACAGCCACCACGAGTGTGCGTCTCGGGCCGGGATCACTCAGTCGGTCAAGGGACACTGTGTGGCGGTGAATACCTGCTGTACCCAAAGGCCCGCGGCCTGCGCGGCGGTGGCGACGTCCTGCCCGGTGTAGCGGTCCGCAACCCGTCGAAGAGCGTCGACGGCATGCGGGCGGACAGGACATCGGACATGCCCGCAGACTACGGGTCCCCCATCAGCACACCCCCGCGAGCGGCCGAGACCGTCGGGGGCGGATACGCGTGCCTCCCCGAGGAGCGGCACGGTCGGCCAGAGCGTTGGTGGGCGGATCCCAGAGAGGTACGCGGGTGGCTCTCGCTGCCCGCCGTGGTTTCGAACCGCTCCGGCTTCGGCGGGTGTCAGGTGTTGGCTCCCCTCGCGGCGACCGGCCAGCGGTCGACGAGCCTGCCGCCTTGAACGGCCAGCAGCTCGTCGGCGAGGTTGACCGGCGTGCACACGTGGTTGGGCACAACCGCGACCACGGAGCCGATCTGCGGCACGCTCGTGCCTTCGGCTACGCGGACGACCGCGTGGTGCTCCCACATGGCGGTGATCGTCGCGTCCGGGAAGTCCGGCAGGTATCCGCGCCCGGACACCCAGGGAGACTGGTCCGAGCCCAAGACCTTGCTTCCGGCGTCCAGCACGAACCTGTTCGGGTCCGGGACGCTGACGACCGTGGCCGCCGTCACCAGGGCCAGATCCTCGGGCCCGCACGATCCGATGGCCAACTGCGTAGCGTCGTTGAAGGCATACACCCCGGGCCGCTGCTCGTTCACGAACCCCGGCCTCCACTGCCCGACCGTCGGCGTCGACCCGCCGCTGAGCACACGCGGCTCGATGCCCACCGAACGCAGGGCCTCGGCGGCCTCGGCCCACACCGAGTACTGGTGTCAGCCCTCGGCGCCGGGGGCAGTCCTCGGTGACCGAGTGGTCGCGCGGGTCCCGCCGCGGCGGAAGCGGCTTTGGTATGGACCTGACAAGTGGCATGGGCTAGCGTAGCGCCCGACACTCCGTGAGAGCGCTCTCAAGCGTTCAATCCCCCACACCAGGAGGTCTCGTGAAACACACCACCCCCTTACGCGCCACCCTCGCCGCCCTACTCCTGACCGTCGGCCTGGGCGCCGCCCATGCCGGCGTGGCGAGCGCCGTCCCGCTTCCGGAGCCCACCGCGGCATCGTCCGCCTCAGCGCCGTCCGCCTCGGCCGGACTGGTCGACGCGATGCGCCGGGACCTCGGGCTCACCGCTTCCCAGGCCGAGGAACGGCTGAGTGCAGAAAAGGCCGCCGCGGTCGTGGAGAAGACCGCACGGCAGGCCGCGGGTGGTGCCTACGGCGGCTCGTGGTACGAGCCGTCCACCGGCCGGCTCGTCGTCGCGGTGACCGACCGCGCGGAGGAGTCCGAGGTGCGGGCACTGGGCGCCGACACCCGCCTCGTCAGGCACAGCGCCGCCGCGCTGGACCGCGCCAAAGCGCGCCTGGACACGCTGCACGCCCCCGCCGGGGTGGCCGGCTGGCACGTCGACCCGCGGACCAACAGCGTCGTCGTCACGGTCGTGGGTACCGAGCGGGAAGCCCCCGACGTACGGGCGTTCGTCGCTCGGGCCCGGGCCGGCGGCCCCGTCACCGTCGCCGAGACGGCGCAGCCGCCCCGCACCTACGCCGCGGGCACCGTCGGCGGCGACCCGTACCACACCGGCAACGTCCGCTGTTCGATCGGCTTCTCCGTGTACGGCGGCTTCGTGACGGCCGGGCACTGCGGGCAGGCGGGGGCCGCCGTGCGCGGCTGGGACGGGTCCGCGATGGGCACCTTCCAGGGATCCTCGTTCCCCGGCGACGACTACGCGTACGTCGGCATCCACAGCGGCTGGTGGACCGTACCGGTGGTGCTCGGCTGGGGCACCATCCCGGACCAGCTGGTACGCGGCTCCGCCGAGGCACCCGTGGGCGCCTCGATCTGCCGGTCGGGGTCCACGACGCACTGGCACTGCGGCACCGTGCTCGCCAAGAACGAGACCGTCAACTACAGCCAGGGCCCGGTCTACCAGATGACGAAGACCAGCGTCTGCGCCGAGGGAGGCGACTCCGGCGGCTCGTTCCTCAGCGGGGACCAGGCCCAGGGCGTCACCTCCGGCGGCTGGGGCAACTGCTCGTCCGGCGGCCAGACGTGGTTCCAGCCGGTCAACGAAATCCTCAGCCGCTACGGCCTGACGCTGCACACCGCCTGACGCCGGACACGCCTGACCCTGCACACGCCTGAGGTCGGCGCGGCACCAGGTCCCGCGCGGCGCCGGACACCGGCGCATGAACGAGGAACCGTCGGCCGGGGCCCGGTACGTGGCCGGGAGCACGCGGTCCGGACGCCGGCGCGGAGTACCCGCGGCGGCCGTCCGGCCGACGCTCACGTGAGGCTCCGATTCACACCTCTCTGCATCAAGCCAGCCTTAAGAGATCGTTAAGCCGAAGACCGCAAGAGAAAACCCCAGCTCAGAGGCGTGCGAGGAGTGGCGCCTGACGTTGCCATGGCAGTTGCCCCTCCGTAATACTCACTGCCTCGGGTGACATTGCGTCACGTTTGAGAGCGCTCTCGTACCCCGCCTTCACTCTTCACGGCTCGCCCGGCCTGGCCCCCCTCCTCCCCCTCCTCCTCCCCTCCCCTCCCCCACCCAGACAAGGAACCATGCCCATGGCTGCTGCTCATCGCGCACGTCGCCGCTCTCTCGGCGGAGTGGTGCTCCTCGTGACCACCGCCCTGGTCGCGGCGGTGCTCATGTCCTTCACCCGTTCGGTCGCCCCGCCCGCCGAGGCCGCAGGTGTCGCGCAGACCTGGTCCGACGAGTTCGACGGTGCGGCCGGCCGCGCCCCTGACTCCGCCAAGTGGACCCTGGAAACGGGTGGTTCGGGCTTCGGCAACCACGAGCTGCAGTACTACACGAACAGCACGTCGAACGCCGCGCTCGACGGCCAGGGCAACCTCGTCATCACCGCGCGGAAGAACACCGACGCCGGCCTCGGCTGCTGGTACGGGCAGTGCCAGTACACCTCGGCCCGGCTGAACACCGCCAAAACCTTCACCCAGGCGTACGGCCGCTTCGAGGCCCGCATCAAAATCCCGCGCGGCCAGGGCATCTGGCCCGCCTTCTGGATGCTCGGCAACGACCTCGGCAGCGTGGGCTGGCCCAACAGCGGCGAGATCGACATCATGGAGAACATCGGCCGCGAACCCAGCACCGTGCACGGTACGGTGCACGGCCCCGGCTATTCCGGAGCGGGCGGCCTCGGCGCCGCGTACAACCTGCCCGGCGGCCGCGCCTTCGCCGACGACTTCCACGTGTTCGCCGTCGACTGGAGCCCGAACTCCCTCGTCTGGTCGGTGGACGGCACCACGTACAAGACCCTCACGCCGGCCGACACCGGCGGCAACAAGTGGGTCTTCGACCACCCGTTCTTCGTCATCCTCAACCTGGCGGTCGGTGGGGACTGGCCCGGCAGCCCGGACGCCTCCACGTCCTTCCCGCAGACGATGACCGTCGACTACGTCCGCGCCTCCTCCGCCGGCGCCCCTGCCGCACGCCCGATCCGTGGCATCGGCGGCATGTGCGTCGACGTCGCCGGCGGCTCCGACGCCGACCGCACCCCCATCCAGCTGCACGACTGCACCGGCAGCGCGGCCCAGCAGTGGACCATAGCGGGCGACGGCACCGTCCGCGCCCTCGGCAAGTGCCTGGACGTCGCGGGCGGCTCCACCGCCGACGGCGCCGTCGTCCAGCTCTACACCTGCAACGGCACCAACGCCCAGAAGTGGACGTACACCGCCGCCCGTGACCTCACCAACACCGGTGCGGGCAAGTGCCTGGACGCCAAGGGCAACTCCTCCGCCGACGGCACCCGCTTGCAGACCTGGACCTGCACCGGCGCCGCCAACCAGAAGTGGACGGTCGGCTGACCCACCGGCCCAGCCGCGCTCCCCTCTCCCTCCCCCGGCCACGCCTCCCTCCCTTCCCCCTCCCCCCCGGTCCCTGCGTCCGACCGCTCCCCCGCCCGACCTCACGAAGAACGGACCCCCACCGTGACGGCTCGCCACCAACGCACCATGTCCCGTAGAAAACTCCTCGCCGTGACGGCGGGCCTGGCCCTGGCGGTGCCCGCCGCGGCAGCGTGGCTCGAGATGGGCGCCAACGCGTCCACCACCGCCACGCTCCCCCTGGACCTGGTGAACACCACCGGCAACAACACGGTGTACGCCTACGTGCTCGGCCGTGACCCCGCGGCCGGTGGCACCTGGGCCTTCGTCCGGGCCAACGGCTCCAGCCTGTACCACCCGCCGGCTCCGGCCGACGATCAGACCCCGCTCGGGGTCGACTGTGCCATCCCGCTCAACGCGTCCGGCGCCGGAGCGCGGAGGGTGACGCTGCCGCGCCTGGACAGCGGCCGTATCTACTTCTCCGTCGGCGCGAAGCTCACCTTCCTGGTGAACCGCGGCGGCGGTCTGGCCCTGCCGTCGGTGAGCAACCCCACCGACCCCAACGCGAACGTCGCTCACGACTTCTGCGAATTCACCTTCAACAGCGACCAGTTGTACGCCAACATCACGTTCGTCGACATGGTCTCGCTGCCGATCGCCTTCGAACTGGAGACCGAGCAGGGCACCCAGACCGTACGCGGGCTGCCCGCCGACGGACTGTCCCGGGTCGCCGCCGCGCTGCGGGCCCAGTCCGCCGCCGACGGCAGCGACTGGAGCCGACTGATCGTCACCGCGGGCGGTCGCGACGTGCGCGTACTCAGCCCCAACCTGGCGATCCGCGGCAACAGCGCCTTGTTCCGAGGCTACTTCGACAGCTACGTGGACGAGGTGTGGAACAAGTACCGCTCCACCGACCTGCGCATCGACACCCAGTTCACCTGGGGAACCGTCACCGGCCGGGTGAACGGCGACGTCCTCGCCTTCCCCGGAGTCGGCAGCTTCGCCAAGCCGTCCACCCTTTCGATCTTCTCCTGCAGCGACACGCCCTTCACCACGGGCAACGACCTGATGGGCAATCTCAGCGCACGGCTCGCCGCCGCCTTCAACCGCACCACCCTGCTGGACAACCCCCACCAGCCGACCGCCGAGAATCCCGCCGCGTTCTACACCCGACCGCGCACCAACCATTACGCCCGCATCCTGCACAACACCACCCCCGACCATCTCGGGTACGCCTTCCCGTACGACGACGTGCACCCGGCCGGAGTCGACTTCGAGGGCAAGGTGCAGTCCGGCACCCCCGGCCGCTGGACCATCACGGTCGGCGGTCTGGCCGGCGGCGGCACACCGGCCCCGACGCCGACCGCCACCGCTCCGGGCGGCGGGGTCAGCGCCTTCACCACCCTCCAGGCCGAGACGTTCAACGCCCAGTCCGGAGCACAGGTCGAGGCCTGCTCCGACGGCGGCGGCGGATCCGACGTCGGCCATCTGTCCAACGGCGACTGGCTCAAGTTCTCGGCCGTCGCCTTCGGCCCCACCGGCGCCACCCGCTTCGACGCCCGCGTCGCTTCCGGGGCCGCCGGCGGAGTCAGCGGCCTGGTCCAGGTACGCCTCGACAGCCCCACAGCCACCCCGGTCGGCGGCTTCGCCATCGCCAACACCGGCGGCTGGCAGGCCTGGCGCACGGTCCCCGCCGACATCCGCCGCACCACCGGAACCCACGACGTCTACCTGACCTTCGACAGCGGCCAGCCCTCCGACTTCGTCAACGTCAACTGGTTCTCCTTCGCCTAGCCAGGCGGGCGCACGATCGGCGGCAGGGGCGCTGGGGAGGCAGGGAGTCGTATGTGAGAAAGGAGGGGGCCGCTTGTGCGGATCCGAAGGGGGCGGCCCAGTGACCTGAGGCAGAGACTCGTTGTCAGTCGAGCATGCGTCGTCCGGGTCCGATGATTCCGCCGTTGTCGGTCACTGATGCCCAGCGGGCAGTGCTGGAGGGCTGGTTACGTCGCCGTCCGACGGCTCAGGCTTCGGCTCAGCGGTCGCGGATCGTGCTGGAGTGCGCCGGAGGCCACTCGATCATGGAGGTGTCGCTCCGGCTGCGGATCGCTCCGGACACGGTCCGCACCTGGCGGCGCTGCTTCATCGAGTGGGGACTGGACGGCTTGTGCGACGACCCGCGGCCCGGTGTCCCACGGAAGATCACAGTTCCCTGCACCGCGTCACCGGGCAGCGGAGTAAGAAATTCCTCACCAAGCTCGACACAGAAGCCCCGGCTGACCTGCAGGTTCACCTGATCCCGGACAACTGTGCGACCCACAGGACACCCAGCGTCAAACGATGGCTGCCAGCCCACTCACGGTTCCACCTGCACTTCACGCCGACCAGAGCACCCTGGTTGAACCTGGTCGAGCGGTGGTTCGCCGGGCTGGCCCAGAAGAAGCTCAAACGCGGCGTGCACCGCTCCGTCCAGGCCCTCGAACGCGACATCCGGGCCTGGAGCTCGGCGGCGTCCGACAGGCGCCCTACCGGCGCTCATCTCCCCATGCTCACCCCCACCACCGACAACACCCTCCGGGGACGGGCGCGGCGGGGCCGGAGCACGTGAGCGGGGCGTTCAGGGGCGGTTCCACTCCCGTCGGTGCAGCGGGAGAGCACTCAAGGTTTCGGGGCCGCCCGGCCAGTGCATCGCTCCGGCCAGGCTGTGCACGAGCATCAGGCTGTCCAGCCCACCCGGCTCGGGGTGGTGCTGGTATGAATGAGTGGCCAGAACTCGGGGTTGACGTATCTTGCGGATCCTCCTCCGCGGTTCATCAGCGGAGACTGGGGCGTGGTGCGGCGAATTACTCTAGTGCCGCCGTCCTTATCAATGGACCGGCCTCTGCGTGGTCGTGGCTTTCGGTGATCTCTTCGAAGGCTTCTCCCCATATCGCACGAGCCCACTCCGTGAGGCCGCAGGCTGTCAGAAAGGCGATCATCTGCTGGCGGCTGGCGGGCAACGCCTGTCGGTTGACGATCCTGGCGGCCGAGCTGACCGGCAGCAGGCGGCTGCCGCCGGCGAGTTCTGTGAGACGGCGCAGCGGCGGTGCGCGGGCCGCTTCGTAGAAGTACTCCAGTGCTGCGCTCAGCTCATGGCGGCCGTTCGTGAACCGCGGTTGCGGCGGCTTGCGTAGCCGCGCAAGCCGGCCCCGGTCGGCGATTCGGGCATCGATCCAGAGCGTGCCCAGTGTGCGCTTGCCCTTCAGATCTACTCCGCAGGTGCAGGCGGACTTCCTGAGTGTCTCCTCGGTCGGCACGGTCTCGCCCGACGTGGCGCGCTTGAAGGTGCCCGCAGACAGGCCGGTCATGTCGGCGAGTTCGTCGTAGCTCAGGCCTGCCGTGGCGCGGCATCGTCGTAGGGCTGTAGCGAGTTCGGCGCGTTCGGAACGGTGTGGTCGACGGGTTGTTCAGGGCGTCCCGTGATCGTCCCCTTTCTCAGCGGGCGGCGTGCAGGGCGGCGCGGGCCATGGTGGTCACGCGGCCGCGGCCGCCGGGCGTCACGGCGAGGACGACGCCCACACCGATCCCGCCGGCCCCGCTCAGTATCTGCAGTGTCTCGGCCATCAGGATCCCGTTCAGCCGCGGCACCACCGCCAAGGCGAGAACCGCGCTGACGATCGTGCCGATGATCACCGCCTGCGGCATCGTCGGGCCTGCAGTCCGGCCCTCTTCAGCCCTTTCCAGCCCCGCCTGGGCCGCGACCCGTGTTCTGGTACGCCGGCATGGCTTTCCCTCCCGGGGACCACACGGTGGCCCCCTGATGTGTGTGAGAGGGCGCGGGACTGCACCGCCTCACGCTGGTGACGTGACGCCAAGTGGCGTATGTCCAGGGGTGATTGCCGTCGCCGACCCGGTCCCCACGGCATGGCACGCACCCCCGGGATACCCGATAGCACTCGTCCCCACCGGCCGGGACCACCGAGCACCCCTGGCGGAAGTACCGGGAATTCGTCCACCAGTGTCCGCAGTAGCCGTGGGAGACAGCTCCGTCGGGTGGACCGGCGGCATCCCTGAAGTGGTGACGTCACGCAAGGGACCCAGCAGTACCGCGTTGCCGCGCGCGCGAAACGCCCTCTGAAGGGTGTTGCAGAAGGTCCGGTTTCGGCAGGTCGAAGTGGCGCCTGACCTGCTGTTTCGCCGTGTCATGGCGGTTGTGCATGGCGGCGATGGCCTGGACCGCGTGGTGGAGGCCGTCTCCCTTCTGGCGGCAGTCGCGGAGGATCTTCCCGTTCTCCATCCGGGCGAAGGTGTGCTCGACGCGTGCACGGACCCGGCGGTGTTCGGCGTTGTCCTCTTCCTGCCCGCGCAGGAGGGGACGTCCGGCTCTTCTGCGGTGCGGGACGATCAGGCCGGTGCCGAGGCAGGCGCCTTCCGCGATCACAGTCGTCCCGGCCGCCACGGCCGGCAGGCCCGACTCCCGCCACACGTGGGCGTCGGCCTTGTTGCCCGGCGCGGGCCGGGCCGAGGCGATGACCAGGCGGCTGCCTGCGTCGATGATGACCTGCACGTTCGCCGAGAGCCGGTGGTTGCGGGAGGAGGCTCCGACGGTACGGTCGCGGACCGGGATCAAGGTTGCGTCCACGATCCACAGCCGGTCCACGTCGGCGACCGGCCGCGGGGCGGGCTCCAGGGCCGGCAACGGACGCAGGCGTTGGACGACCCGTCAGACGGTGGCCGGAGAGATCACGAGTTCGGGGCGAGCTGCCGCATGGTGAGGTCGGTGCGGTAGTAGACGGCAACCAGCAGGACCCGGTCGGCCAGCGGCAGGCACCACGGCCTGTCGCCACCGGGACCGTTCCCGCCCCGCTCCTTCACTGCTTTCACCAGCTTCGCGAACCGGTCGATTCGCAAGGCCGGCAACGTCTCGACCCACACCGGCTCAGCCCGCAACACCCCACCTATACAGGAGCAATGCCCGGCACTGAGCCTTCTGCGACACCCGTTGGTCCCGGGCGGCCGCACCCGCATCCACTCGCACCGAGTGGCTTGTGGGGTTGGTCAGAGGGTGGGGCAGAGGTTCTTCTGTACGGCGCCGAGGATGAGGGAGCTCTTGGCGGGGCCGAAGCCGCCCGGGTGGTGCGGGCTGATGAATCGCTCCTCTACCTGAGTGACGCGCCTGTTGGGGTTCGTCTCGGTCTTCATCGCGGTGCACTGGTCGAGGCCGCGGCTGATGGCCTTGTCGTCCTTGCCATTGACGATCTCGGGGTCGATGGCGTTGAGGGCGGCGAGGTAGGTGGCTTGCTGGCCGGGCGCGGGTGAGACCTGGACGTCAGTGGCGGCTTTGGGGCTGCTGGAGCTGCACCCGGTGAGAGTGAGCAGGGTGGCCGCGGCGAAGACGGTGGCGAGGTGGAGTGTGCGCATAGCGCCATGGTGGCCAGCGGTCGCCGTCCACGTCTGCTGTGTGACCGTCCTGTGACGCGCGAAAGCCCGGCGGGTGGGCGGGGCTTGTGTCCGTGCACGCCGGACATGCCCCCAGGACGGGGCACGCCGACCGGTTTTGCGACGAGATGCACTTGCGGGGGTAGGGGCTGCGCTTCATGGCCGCGGCGCTGGTCGCCCCGAACCACAGGTGTGACTGCCCGGATGTGTCGTCCGCCGGCGCGGCAGCAGGCCGACCTGTACCCGAGACCGAAGGGTGCTGAGAGGTAGGCCCGTTGCGGCCACGATGTCCCGCAGCGAGTAGAGGCCCTCAGGCATCCAGTCGACGGCGATTCCCCGATGCACACGGCGTGTGAGCCAGGCATCGACGGCAGTCGGGTCGTACAGCCAAGCCTGGCCGCGCCGCCCGATGGCGGCGGGCCAGTCAGGCTCCTGACGGTGGATCTGGCGCGCCCGGAACGGGCGGCGATCTCGGTGATGGTCTCTCCGACGGTGGGGGCGTCGTCGTTCATACGCTCCTCGTCTGTGGTGCGGCCGTGCAGGAGAAGAGCCCTGCCGCACGGGGGGGGCGACGGCAGGGCTCGGGCGGCCAGCGCAGTAGCGGGGAGGCGCTGGTACCCCTCCAGGACGGCTTACGTTACGCCTGGGATGGCTGATACGACACCCCGTCTGGGTGGCTGGATTTCACTTGGTCGGCGCGGGCTGCGGCGGGTTCTGTGGGGCCTGCTCGGTTGCGCGCTGGGCGGCGAGGGTCTCGTTGTTGCGGCGGATCAGCTCGGCCTCGGAGATGGTGGTCTGGACGCGTTCCCTGCGGCCAGGAGGCGGTGTGCTTGGAACTGCGTTTCGATGGCGCCCGGCGCGCGCCATGCGTCGGCGTCTGCCAGAGCGATCATCGCCTTGCGGACGGCCTGGCCCAGAGTTGCCATGGTCGCTTCGGTGATGATGCGGGTACCGACCGGGGCGACGGCGTTGCGCTCCGCGATGTTGGACCTTGGCTGACCGAGTACAAGATCGGTGCCAGACGGCCGGCTGCGCGGGTGCACGTCGGCAGCTGCCGGGATACCCGAACCCGCTGCAAGGCCGCCACCGCCGATCTTGCCCGGTGCGCCCTTTCCGAGGGCGTGGAAGCCTGCCCGGCCTGCCGTCCCGACACCGCCATGGGGGTGCTGGAACGACCGGCCGCCCTCGCTGTGGAGGAACTAGCCCAGGTCAGGGCATGACGGGGACCGCCACGCCGAGCGCGACGGCCGCACGGCGCACCCGGCGCGCGCGGCGACAAGCTCCGCCCGTACCCCCACCCCCGGCCGGTCCCCGGCGGCCGCCAACGCCCTGACGGCCGCGGCGTGGAGCTCCGCCCGCGCGAGCGGCCCGCCCCCGGGAAGAACCGTTAGCTCGGCGGCATCCGCCACCGCGAAACTTCGCTGGGCGCAGTTCGCCAGTTGTGCCGCTCAGTTCGGGGTGCGCGACGCATGCGGGCCAGGCGCCTCTCGCGGGTGACCGCTAGGGCAGACCCACCAGTCCCCAACCGCGGCGCGCAGCCTCGGTGGTCACGTCGCCCCATTCACGCAGAAGCGCGGTGAAGTCCTCGAAGGTGTCCGGGCGGCCTGCCCAGCCCTCGCACTCGGCGGCGAACGGGTCGCGTAGCTCCTCGAGGCGGGACGCCACCTGCGTCCAGGCGCGGGCCTTGCCCGGCAGGGCCTCAGGCGGGCACACCAGAAGGACACGCGGGTGCCAGCGGTCGGTGGGCGCCGGGAAGAACTCTCCGCCGCCGGTCAGCGCAGGATCGTCTTCCGGGTTCGCATCCCAGATCAGATCGATGAGAAAGGTGTCCATCGCATCGCGCACGCACACGTCGACGAGAGGCCGCATGTCAGCCCACGCATCCCCCGCGCGGGCATGCGGGCGGAAGGCACCAGTGGTGGTGAAGAAGTCGTACTCGGCGCACCATGCGGACTCCCGGTCCGGTAGCCACACCCAGCCGCCGCTCCGCCCGCCGGCGTCGTTCGCGCTGTCAAGCTCCGGCGGCCAGAGGGCGGCATCCGCCAGTGCCTCAATCCGCTTCTCGACGGGTATCGCGCTCAAACACTTCCAGTCCGCCATGAACAGCATGAGATCCAAACCCATGGCGGCAGCATCACCAGGCCCGACGTGGGAACCACGGATCGGCCGACACTCCCGCCACGCATCAGCGGCGTACCTGTGACTGGTTCCCAATCGTTCTTGTCAAGCGGTCGAGGTGGCGGCAGCGTCGGGCCGCGCAGGCTGGTGGCGGCGTAACCGGGGTGGACCGCGTGCGCCGGCAGGCGGGATCCGGCCTGCGTCAGCCGTCTCTGGAGCTCGTGGGTGAAGAGCAGCATCCCCGCCTCAGGCGGGCCGGGTGGGGCGTCTGCCCGGGAGCTTCAGGGCGTCGGCCCGGGGCCGGCGGTCTGCGACGGCGGAGCGGGGCGCGGCCGTCGGCGCCGGAGGTGGTACCAGGCCGCCGCGGCTGCGCCGGTGCCGGCGAGGAGGCCGGCCGGCCAGGCGTAGGCGGTCCCGGTGCCGGCGGCGGACGCCGGGGGCGGCGGGGCGGCGGGCGGGGCGGCCGTTCCGGCTCGTTGGGGCCGGGGCGGCGGTAGGAGCGAGCCGACCGGCTCCACCCGGCCGGCGGCGGCGAAGCCCCAGTCCAGCAGGGCCCGCGTCTCCTCGTACACCGCGAAGGCGCCGCCCCGCTGGGGGTTCATGACGGTGACGAGGAGGGTGCGGCCGTCCCGTCGTGCGGCCGTGACCAGGGTGTATCCGGCTTCGGAGGTGTAGCCGTTCTTGACGCCGACGATGCCCGGGTAGACGCCGACGCCGTCCTCGCCGGTCAGCAGCCGGTTGGTGTTCTCGATGCCGTACGTCCAGGCCGGCCGCCCCTCGGCGTCCGTATCCCCGGGGAACTGCGCGTCGGTGAGGGCCGCGTAGCGGGCGAAGTCTGGGTCGGCGAGCCCGGCCCGGCCGAAGACGGCGAGGTCGTAGGCGGAGGACACCTGGCCTTCGGCGTCGTAGCCGTCCGGGGAGACGACGTGGGTGTCGGTCGCGCCCAAGGCGCGGGCTCGGGCTTGCATCTGGGCGGCCGTCTGCGTCCAGCCGCCGTTCATGGAGGCCAGGACGTGGACGGCGTCGTTGCCGGAGCTGAGGAAGACGCCCCGCCACAGGTCGGGGATCCGGTACGTCAGGCCGGCGTCGAGCCCGACGAGGCTGCTGCCCTCGCCCACGTCGGCGAGTTCGGCGTCGGTGACGGTGTGGGTGCCGCCGCGCGGCAGGTGGGGCAGGGCCGTGAGCGCGAAGAGGGTCTTCATGGTGCTGGCGGGCGGCAGTCCCAGGTGGGCGTCGTGGGCGGCGAGCACCTCCCCGCTTCCGGAGTCGGCCACCAGCCAGGACAGTGCGGACAGGTCGTCGGGCAGGGCAGGGGCGCCCGGGTGGGGCCGGACCTGGACCCCGGGGCGGTGTAGCAGGGCGGGGTCCGGCGGGGCCTCGGCGCGCGGCGGAGCGGGCTCGGCCCGCGCCGCGGCGCCGGTGAGCGGGGGCATGAGGACGACGCTCGCGCCGGCTGCCAGGGCGGTCGCCCGGGCGAGGAGCCTGCGTGCTGACGGACTGAGGGCCATCCGGCCACGGTAGGGAGGCTCAAGGGGGTTCGCAGCCCGGCATGGGCCGAGCGGAGCAGCGCCCCGGGCCGGGTGGGGCACCGTCAGCGATCGTGCCGGTGTTCCCCGTGCGGCCGTCTCGCGGTCCTGCCGCGTTGTGCGTACGCCCTCGCGGCGGCGCCGTCCGGGGCCTGACCGGCGCGGTGTGGACCGCCGGTGAGGGGGGGGCGGCCGCGTCGACCTGACGAGCGCCGGCCCGGAGGTCGAGCCACGTGCTGGGCCTCCGGCACTCCGCCGACGAGGACGAGGACGAGGACGAGGACGACAGCCGGCCCGTGGTGGACGGCCTCAGGATCGCCCGGCGCATCTCCGCGGCCGAACCGCCGGCCGGCAGCGCGGCTGGAACGCGGGGTGCGCTGAACGGCGAGGTACGCACGGGCGCGGCGGTCACCTCCGACGAGGGGCCCGCGCGTACGCCCGGCAGACCGGCGGACACAGCTCTTCCTCGCCGCGCCGTGTGACCGCTGTGCGTGGGCAGGCGTGCGTCCCGGCCCACGGACCCCTACGCCCACGGACCTCGGACACGCGCTCACGCGCAGCGCTCACCCCGGGCATCAGCCGATCAGAGGAGCCGGGGTGTCCGGGCCTCCTACGGTGGTCGGGACGTGCGTGCCCGTGGACGTCCGCAGCAGGCGTCCCGGTACGGGTCCGCCCGTACCGCCGCCGCGGCGGCGGTCCCTGGTGCAAGGGCCGATCGACGAAGGGCGGGCGCGGGGCGCTCCGGTGGACGCCCAGGTCGCGCAGCCGGTGTGGCCGGCGCCCTCCGCCCCGACGTGCTGCTCATCGCCTGCACGGACCCGCGTCTGCACGCGGCGTCCATCGTGGGCTCCCTCCCCGGCGAGGTCTTCGAACTCCGCATCCCGGGTGGTTTCGTCCCCGACGGGAGGGACCCCTCGGACATGACCGCCTGCCTGTCCACGGCTGCTGCCACGACCCGGCGAGCGGCGTGGTCACCGTCCTGTGAGGCGGTGAAACGTCAAAGGGCCCCGGCCTCCGTGAGGAGGCCGGGGCCCTGATCGAGCGCTGGGCAGGCCTTGCACCTGCATTCCCCCACGGGAAGTGGGGTGTCTTTCCTTGGACCACCAACGCGAGCCCCGCGACCGGGAGTCCCGGCTGCGAGCACAAGATCGAATATACCCTACGGGCCGGGTGGAGCGGGCGGTTCCTCCCCCGGGTACGTGTCCGTGAGTTCGGCGCCGATCCGGGCCAGCCACTGCCGTACCTCGGGCGGCTCCAGCACCTCGACCCCCGCCCCCAGTCCGGCCAGGTGGCCCGCCAGGGCCTTGGCGGCCGGGCCGGACACCCAGACCTCGGTCCAGCCGTCGGGCAGCGGACCACCGACGCGCACACGGCCGCCGAGGAACCGTTGCAGCAGGGGCAGCGTGTCGGGGCGGACGCGGGCCCGGGCGGTCACCGCGTACATGCCGTCCTGGAAGGCCCCGGACAACGCCCGCCACGCCGTGCCGAGGTCGAAGTCGGGCGGCCGGACCACCGGTTCACCGGTCGGCTCGACGGAGGTGACCCGGCTGAGCCGAAAGGTGCGCAGGCCGCTCTCCGTACCGGCGACCAGGTAGTCCACCCCCGCCTTGGCCACGAGCCCGAGCGGGTCGACGGTACGCTCGCCGGCGGGTTTGCCGAGGCCCGCGTACCCGAGGCGGACTCGGATCCCGTCCACGACGGCGGCCTGGAGCGCGGAACGGTGGACGGCATCGGCGGTGACGGCGTTGCGGGACCAGTCCGTGGCGTCGACGACCCCCGCGCGGGTCGCGGCCTCGGCCTGCGGCCTCAGGGTCGGCGGCAGGGCCCGGACCAGCTTGCGCAGGGCGGTGCGCAGTTCGGGGGTGGCCGACAGGGGGCCGGTGATCAGGAAGAGCGCCCGGATCTCCTCGGCCGTCAGCCCGGTGAGGTCGGTACGGGCGCCGCCGACGAGGGACCAGCCGCCGCCGCGGCCGCGTTGCGAGTAGACGGGGATGCCGGACGTGGCCAGGGCCTCCAGGTCGCGGCGCGCGGTGCGCTGGGACACCTCCAGTT
The DNA here is from genome assembly GCF_041435355.1 of Streptomyces sp. NBC_01276. Lineage (GTDB taxonomy): Bacteria > Actinomycetota > Actinomycetes > Streptomycetales > Streptomycetaceae > Streptomyces. The sequence goes on along the minus strand of NZ_CP108443.1, from coordinate 481,001 downwards.
CGGCGGCCACTTCGGGGACGGTGACGCGGCCGCGCTCCTGGAGGAAGAGCAGGGTCGCCACCAGCCGGTCGGCTCTCATGCGTTCTTTCCTCCTGCGTGGGCGGGCTCGTCGTCGCCTTCGCATTTTTCCACGGAAAAGTGGCCGGAGGATGGCCACTTTTGCTTCCAGGATGGACGTATGAACAACACCGAGCAGCTCATCGAGACCCCGTCCGGCTCCACCGGTACCGCCGCAGCCCCCTCCGACCCCGCTTCCGCCGCCTCCCCTTCTTCCTTCGATCCGCGGGCCGACCTCGCCGCGGCCGTCGAGCTGGCGGGCCGTACGCTGGCCGCCGTCCGGCCCGAGCAGTACGACGACCCGACCCCTTGCGAGGAGTTCGACGTGCGGCGGCTGTCCAGCCACCTCGTCGCCGTCGTCCGCCGGATCTCGGTGATCGGGCGCGGCGAGGACCCGTTCGGCGTGCCGTCCTTCGCCGACGAGATCCCCGACGGCGGATGGGCGGCGGCCTGGGAGCCGGGTGCCCGCGAGGTCGCGGAGGTGTGGGCGGATCCGGGCGTCCTGGGGCGGCAGCTGCGCCTGCCGATGGGCGTCCTGCCGGGTGCGGCCGCCGCGGCCGTCTACACCCACGAGCTCACGGTGCACACCTGGGACCTGGCCAGGGCGACCGGACAGGACCCGGAGTGGGACCAGGGCCTGATCGAGCGGGTGATCGACGTCGTACGTCGCGCACTGCCGGCCGAGACCCGTGGCGGGCGGATCCCCTTCGCCGAGGTGGTCGCCGTGGACGCCGGGGCCCCGGCCATCGACCGGCTGGTGGCCTGGGCCGGACGCCGCCCCTGAGGGGCCTCGGGGCGGCGGACGAGGTGCGGGCCGTCGTAGGCAGGCGACGGCCCGGCCGCCGGGCGCCCGCGGACCGGCGTCAGTACACGAGGAGGCGGTCGCAGGTGATGGTGCCGCTGGGGAGCGAGGCGTCGCTGTTGAGGACGTAGAAGGCGCCGTCGAAGGCGGTCGGGGTCATCCTCGGCACGACGATCAGCGTCTGGCCCGCCATCTGGAGTCCGAACGGTCGCACCACGTTCGTGTTCAGCAGGGCGAACAGGTTCGGCGTCAACGCGGGGAGCCGCAGGATCCGGTAGGTGCGGTCCCCTCCCGTTCCCGTCACCGGCGCCTGGTACTGGGTGTCCCCCCATTGCGACGGGTGCGTCGCGACCCGTCCCGCAGCGTCCAGGGCCTGCAGCCGCAGCTGCGTGCTGTCCCGGACCCCGGCCATGTGGATGTGCAGCTGGTTGAGCTGCCGGGCGGACTGCGAGTTGATCCCCAGCCCGATGTAGCGGTACTGCACGGGAACGTCACCGCCCCCGCGGGCGTTCTCCCAGGCCTCGTGCCAGTAGTTCGCGACGTTGGGGTTCAGCAGGAACGGGCACTCGATGCCCGTGATCCGGCAGGCCGGCACGGTCAGGTAGTTGTGCGTCGACGCGGGCCGGCCGTGCAGTACCACGTAATTGGGGGCGGTCTTGAGGCAGTCCGCCTTGTGCCCGCTGGGCGGGACGATCCCCTGCGTGCAGTACTGCACGTCCTGCCACAGCGGGTCGGTGTCCGCGGGACTGCCGCAGAGGGGCTGCATCTGGGCCGGCGGGCACGGGCTCGGGCCGCCGGGAGGGGGCGGTTCCGTCGGGCAGGGACAGCCCGGTGTACCGCCGGAGCCGGGCGGCGGACACGCCGCAGCGGACGCGCTGCCGGCCGCCCCGGCCAGCAGGGCGCCCGCACCCAGGGCACCGGAAAGCGCCACGAACTGACGCCGGGGCATGCCGTTCGGCGTGCCGGTCGCATTCATGCAAGGACTCCGATGGTCGACGAACGCTGCTTCGGCCGACCAACCTAGGCGCCGCAACGCCCGCCTCCCGGGAGGGGGCGGGGGGAGCGCCCAGGATTGCGCCGGAAGGCCGAACGGCACCGGCCTCCGGTACCCGTGCGGTCGCCGAGAAGCCCCGCCGGTCCTGCGCCGCTGAACCCCCGCCCCGCGCGGATCCCGTACGCGCCCACCGGATCCGCGTGCCGGCCGAGCCGCCACCGAGCAGGCGCCGCCGGGGGGTTGCGCCGACGGGGCCGGGCCCCGTACGACGGGCTCGCCCCGGTGCCGGAGTTGCCTTCGAGTCGACTCGATGGTGTTGGCTGGTGGGGAAACACCGCGACGTGCTGACCATACGGATGACGAGTTTCCTCGAGGAGCACACCATGACGCAGAAGATCTGGTTCATCACCGGTGCCTCGCGCGGCTTCGGCAGGGAGTGGGCCATCGCCGCCCTCGAACGCGGCGATTCGGTGGCCGCGACCGCGCGCGACCTCTCCACGCTGGGCGACCTCCGCGACAAGTACGGGGAGCGACTGCTGCCCCTGCGCCTCGACGTGACCGACCGTGACGCGGACTTCGCCGCCGTGCGGCAGGCGCACGAGCGGTTCGGGCGCCTCGACGTGGTGGTCAACAACGCCGGTTACGGCCACTTCGGCATGATCGAGGAACTCACCGAGGCCGAGGCGCGCGCGCAACTGGAGACCAACCTGTTCGGTGCCCTGTGGGTCACGCAGGCGGCGCTGCCGTTCCTGCGCGAGCAGGGCAGCGGCCACATCCTCCAGGTCTCCTCCATCGGGGGCATCAGCGCCTTCCCGCTGGTCGGGATCTACCACGCGTCGAAGTGGGCACTCGAAGGCATGAGCCAGGCGCTGGCCCAGGAGGTGGCACCGTTCGGCATCAAGGTCACGCTGATCGAGCCCGGCGGGTTCGCCACCGACTGGGCGGGTTCCTCGTCCAGCACGTCCGAGCCGCTGCCCGCGTACGCCGACCTCCACCAGGAGGTGCAGGAGCAGCGCCGCAAGCGCGTCGGTACGCCGGGCGATCCGACCGCGTCCGCCGCGGCCGTGCTGAAGATCGTCGATGCCGACGAGCCGCCGCTGCGCTGCTTCTTCGGTTCGGCCCCGCTCGGCATCGCCAAGGCCGACTACGAGCAGCGTCTCGCGGTGTGGGAGAAGTGGCAGCCCGTGGCCGACCTGGCGCAGGGCTGAGCCGAGGGCGCTGTGCCGGGGGCGCGAGGCCCGGAGCACGAAGCGGGCGGCCGAGGGCGGAAGCCCGTGCAACGATCTCCGGGGGCGGAGGCCGGTGGCGATGGTCTCCGCCCGGTCGGGATCACTTCCGGACCGGCTGCCCGGGGAGCAACAGGGGCTGGTTCGGCTCGGGCCGGCTCACGGCTCCTCGGAGAGCAGGGGATCCCGAATCGAACGGGACCCGGCCGGCGCCCGGCGCGCGGAATTCACACCGGTCTCCCATTTCCACAAGCCCTTTCGGCGCCATTCCGAGCGGGCGTGAAATGCGACTCCCGTTTCCCGCGTGCCTGCCGACTCCGCAGGTCACCGAGGGGATGGTGAGGTCTCCGGGACAGTGGTGTCCAGCGCGGCACCGGGGAACTCGGCGTGGGTGTCGAGACCCTGGCCACCGCAGGCAGTGTGGTGTTTCCTTGCAGAAAGAGGCCGGGGGCCACCGCGCCGACGGTGTCGGCGCGACGGAAGCCAAGCTGACGGGGGAATTCCATGACCGCCGCTCACGACGTCCCCGATATCCCCGACGTCCCCGACATCCTGTCCCAGGAGTTCGCCGACGACCCGTACCCCACCTACCGGGCCCTGCGCGAGAGCGCGCCCCTCGTCTGGCACGAGCCGACGCAGAGCTACCTCATCTCGCGCTACGAGGACGTCGCGCGGGCCTTCAAGGACAAGGATTCGCTCTTCACCACGGACAACTACGCCTGGCAGGCCGAGCCCGTCCACGGCAAGACCCTCCTCCAGATGAGCGGCCGCGAGCACGCCACCCGGCGCGCACTGGTGGCCCCGGCCTTCCGCGGCAACGACCTGCGGGAGAAGGTCGTTCCGCTCATCGAGCGCAACGCCCGGGAGCTGATCGACGTCTTCCGCGACGCCGGCTCGGTGGACCTGGTGAGCGGCTTCGCCTCCCACTTCCCCATCACCGTCATCGCCGACATGTTCGGACTGGACCGCTCCGGCCAGGAACGCATCAGCGGCTGGTACCGGGCCTTCGTGGCGTTCACCGGCAACCTGGCCGGGGATCCCGAGTGCGCGGCGGCCGGGGCGCGGGCCCAGGCCGAGTTCGCCGCGTACATGCTGCCGGTCATCAGGGACCGGCGCGATGACCTCGGTGACGACCTGCTCTCGGCGCTCTGCACCGCCGAGGTCGACGGGGTGCGCATGAGCGACGGGGACATCAAGGCGTTCTGCAGCCTGCTGCTGACCGCGGGCGCCGAGACCACGGACAAGGCCATCGCAGGACTCTTCTCGAACCTGCTCGCCGATCCGCGGCAGCTCGCGGCCGTCCGGCAGGACCGGACGCTGATCGACCGGGCCTTCGCGGAGACGCTGCGCCACAGCCCGCCCGTACACATGATCATGCGTCAGGCCGCCGTCGACGTCGCGCTCAGCGGTGGCACCGTCCCGGCCGGTGCCACCGTCACCTGCCTGATCGGTGCGGCCAACCGCGACCCCGGGCGCTACAAGGATCCGGACCGCTTCGACGTCTTCCGGGACGACCTGACGGCGACCACGGCCTTCTCCGCGGCTGCGGACCATCTGGCGTTCGCGCTCGGACGGCACTTCTGCGTCGGCGCCCTGCTGGCCAGGGCCGAGGTCGAGATCGCCACGAACCAGCTCCTGGACGCCATGCCGGACCTGCGGCCGGCCTCCGGCTACGACCCGGCCGAACAGGGCGTCTTCACCCGCGGCCCGAGGTCCCTCCTCGTGGACTTCACCCCGCCCACGGCCTGAGCGGCGGCGTTGCCCCCTCCCGGGGCCGCCGCTCGTCCCCCTGGTTGAGCGCCCTTCGGCGGGGTAGCGGATCGGCATGGCACTCGAGAACTCTTCCGCACCCGCGACCGCTTACGTACAGCCCGAGATCGATGTCCCCTCGCTGACGGCCGTCCTCGACGGGGAGTACGCCGGGATCCGCGACCTGGTCCGCGGCAACCTGACGACGTACTCCTCCATCCTCGACGAGGCCGACGAACTCGGCATCGACGCGTATCGCGAGCGGGTGCGGGAGATCGTCGTCAAGATGGCCGCGACCGGCCAGACCGGCATGGGCTTCCCCGCCGAGTACGGCGGGGGCGGGGACGTCGGGGCATCGATCGCCGCGTTCGAGACCCTGGCCTTCGGCGATCTCTCCGTCCTGGTGAAGGTGGGCGTCCAATTCGGCCTCTTCGGCGGCGCGATCCTGCACCTGGGGACCCGGCGCCACCACGAGGCCCATCTCCGGGACCTGATCACCGGCGAGCTCATGGGCTGCTTCGCGATGACCGAGACCGGCCACGGCTCCAACGTCCAGTCGCTCGGCACGGTCGCGACGTACGACGGCGCGACCGGGGAGTTCGTCATCACCACCCCCGACGACGACGCCCGCAAGGACTACATCGGCAACGCGGCCCGCCACGCCGAACTGGCGCTCGTCTTCGCCCAGCTGGAGGTGGACGGCAGGTCCCGGGGCGTGCACGCCTTCGTCGTACCGCTGCGGACCGGTGGCAGGACGGCGCCCGGCGTCCGGATCGAGGACGACGGCCGCAAGATGGGGCTCAACGGCGTGGACAACGGCCGCATCTGGTTCGACGGCGTACGGGTACCGCGCGAGGCGCTGCTCAACAGGTTCGCCGACGTCACGCCGGAGGGCGGCTACGAGAGCGCGATCGACGATCCCAACCGGCGCTTCTTCACCATGCTCGGCACCCTGGTGCAGGGCCGGGTCAGTGTCGCCGGTGCCGGGACCGGCGTCGCCAAGGTGGCGCTGACGGTCGCCACGAAGTACGCGGCGCGGCGCCGGCAGTTCGGGGTGGGGCAGGGCTCCGAGGAGCAGGTTCTCCTCGACTACGGGCTGCACCAGCGCCGCTTGCTGCCGCTGATCGCCCGGACCTACGCCCTGCACGCGGCGCAGGACGTCGTGCGCACCCAGCTGCACGAGGTCTTCTCCGGCATCGAGGACGACGCGCGGGCGCGACGCCGGCTGGAGGCACGGGCGGCGGGCATGAAGGCACTCAGCACCTGGCACGCCACCCGCGTCGTCCAGGAGTGCCGCGAGGCGTGCGGCGGCGCCGGCTATCTCGCCGTCAACCGGTTCGCCGCACTGAAGGGCGACAGCGACGTCTTCACCACCTTCGAAGGCGACAACCACGTCCTGCTGCAGCTCGTGGCCAAGGGGCTGCTCACCGATCACGCGAGCGAGTTCGAGGGGCTCGACCAGCTCGGCATGGTCCGCTACGTCACCGGCCTGGCCGTCGAAACGGTCATCGAGCGGACCTCGGCGCACAAACTGCTCGAACGGGTACGCGATCTGCTGCCCGGCGGCGACGACTGGGACCGAGAAGCCGGCCTGCTCGACCCGGAGTACCAGTTGGCCATGTTCCGCTTCCGTGAGGAGCACCTGCTCGCCGGGCTGGCCCGGCGGATCAAGCGCGGGATCGACCAGGAGCGCGCGGCGGGCGCCGTGTTCTCGCAGGTCCAGGACCACGTCATCGCACTCGCCCGCGCGCATGTCGAGCGGCTGGTCGCGGAGGCCTTCGTGGACCAGGTGCGCGCCCTGCCCGAGGGGGGCGGGAAAGCCGCCCTGGGCCTGCTGTGCGACCTGTTCGCCCTGTCGGCGATCGAGGCTGACCGGGCTTGGTTCATGGAGCACGGGCGGCTGACCGTCCAGCGTTCCAAGGCGATCAGCCGCGAGGTGAACGACCTCTGCCGCAAGGTGCGTCCGCTCGCCGTCGACCTCGTCGACGCCTGGGGCGTTCCGTCCGCCGTACTCCGGGCGCCGGACCTCGTGGGCTGACCGGCCCCCACTCTGGCTCCGGACCTGCCCGGGTTCCGGGCGGCCGAGCGGCCCGGCCACCACCGAGACCAGCTGGTCTTCACGCTCTCCCCGCTCGTGGTCGCCCGGCTGCTGCGGGCAGGCCTGCGGCCTCGGCCACCACGGGCGGGGCCGTACGGGCGACGGCCGCTACGTCGACTCGATCCTGCCCTGCGGCCGATCTCGGCCCGTCGCTCGGCGCGCCGGGACCAGGCCCGCCACACCGGACGGGCCGCGCAGCCACGCGCGCCACCGCTCGCGGTTCCCTCCGAACAGGCGCTCCCGGAGCGGGCTCCGGCGCAGTGAGCGCCGCAGGACCCGCAGCATCACCACGGGCCGCGGGAAGTCGAGCCGCACCACGGCGTCGGCCCGCTCCCACATGAGGTCCCGGACCACCTCCGGCCCCTGCCCGTCCAGCAACCACCGCTCCCCCGCCGCGGTGCGGGCCGTGTCCTCGGCGAACGTGGCGCTCGCCTTCCACCGTCGACCGGATGCCGGCCGCCCAGCGGCACGCCGCCGGCCAGTTCGGCCTGCGCGCCACCGGCCGCCGCTGCGTTTCCAGGACCTGTCTGATGAATGCTCACGGGGTGACCCACGTCCGAGCGCCCAGGGGTAGAGTGGCGCCGCTTCAACTGCTTCGTGGCCACCGGCTTCGCGTAACGCCGAAGCGCCTGTTGGTCGAGAGAGCTCCTCGCCCGCCGACTACAGCAGCTTCCTGATTCCCGAGTACGATCTGCCGCAGTTTCGACCAGACCGGACCACGCCACCTGAACCGGCCACCATCTATACGACTCTTCCACGCGGTTGAGGCGTGTCAGACAATTGATCTTGTGGCGGGGCGAGGTGAGTTGACGGACGCGGCGTGGGCGCGAATAGAGCGACTGTTGCCGCGGGTGGACGGGCGTGGCCGTCCGTTGCGTGATCATCGCCAGGTGGTGACCGGCGCGCTGTGGCGGCTGCGGACCGGGGCTCCGCGTCGGACTCCTCCCACTGGCTCCGCGAGCCAGCAGATGATCATTTGCCAGACAGGCCCCAGGGATGCAGGACTCCCATAGACCCGCACGAGGTTGTTCACCGCGTGGACCTGGCGGGTGGGTCGCGGCTCAGATGACCAAGACCCGGCGTCCCCGGGTGTGGCCGGCGCGGCTGTCGGTGTGCGCAGCCGCCGCCTCGGTGAGCGAGTACGACTTCTCGACAGGGATGTGGAGCCTGCCCCGGCTGATGAGGTCGACGGCCTCGGCGAGCGCGTCCGGTACGCTCCCGACCACGCCCGAGAACCGGACGCCCAGCCGTGGCGCATCGAGGTCGGCGATGGAAACGACCCTGCGCGGATCTCCGGTCAACTCGACGAGTTCGCGGATCACGCCCGAGCCGGCCAGGTCGAGGGCCGCGTCGACACGGCCCAGTTGCCGCACCCGTTCGACCCAGCCCTCGTCGTACGTCGTGGCGAGGGCGCCCATGCCGCGCAGGTAGTCCTGGTTCGCAGCCCCGGCCGTGCCGATCACCCTGATGCCGCGCGCGCGGGCGATCTGCAGCACGGCCGACCCGACACCGCCGGACGCGCCGCTGACCAGCAGGCTCTGCCCGGGTCGCACGCCGACCTCGCGGATGATGCGCAGGGCGGTCTCCACCACCGACGGGTACCCGGCAGCCTCCGCGAAAGCCAGCCCCTCGGGCATCCGGGCCCAGGCCGACAGCACGGCGAACTCGGCGTACGTGTCGGAGCCTTCACCGAACACGCGGTCACCGACCTCGACACCCTCCACGCCCTCGCCGACCTGATCCACCACCCCGGCGGCGTCCAGCCCGACCCCGGCGGGCAGTTCGACCGGATGGGCTCCAAGTACCTGTCCCTCCCGAATCCTCCAGTCGACGGGGTTGACACCCGCCGCCCGCACGGCGATGCGTATCCGGCCGGGGTCCGCCTGGGGCTCCTCGGCTTCCACCAGTTGCAGGACCTCGGGACCGCCGAACTCGGCGAAGCTGATTTTCCTCATGCGGCCGACACTAATCCTAACCGTTAGGGTTTCACAACGGTTAGGTATTCATACCTGGTAGTGTCAGGGCATGATCGAGCCGTCCGGACGCCGCGAACGCAAGAAGGCCGCGACCCGCCAGAAGATCGCTGACACCGCGCTGCGCCTCTTCCTGGAGCGCGGGTACGACGCCGTGGGCATCCGTGACGTGGCGGCCGAGGCAGACGTGGCCGTCACCACCGTCTTCGCCCACTTCGTCTCGAAAGAAGCCCTGGTGTTCGAACGTGACCAGGACTTCGAGCAGCGCCTCACGCGGGCGGTGACCGACCGGGCTCCGCACGAGCCGCTCATCCCGGCGCTGCACCGCGAGGTCCAGGCCCTGGTACGCCACTGCACGGCGGAGGGCACTGCCCCCGTCCGCCGCATGATCGAGGGTTCACCCGCCCTGCGGGAGTACGAGGAGTCGATGAGCCTGCGTCACGCGCAGGCGCTGGCAGAGGCGATGGCCGCCGATCCCCGCCTGTCCCGGAGCACAACGGCCTGCCGGGCGACCGCTCGGTTCGCCATCGACGCCTACGCGCTGGCCTGTTGGGCGGACGATCCCGGGGCCACGGTGGACGAGGTCTTCCGGATGATCGAGGCGGCCTGGGAAGCCACTGCGCCCTGAGCCGGGGACGGCGGCCGCGGAGACCACGGGCCCCGCTGTCCGGACCGACGGCTCAGCGCCTGGAGGTCATCTGTCGCCGACCGGCGCGCCGATGATGCTCCTATTGATCGTCAAGTCTTGTCTGCGGGATGAGCGCCGTATCGTGGCCGGGTGCGTTATCTGGCGGAGTCGTTCATTCTCGGGGCCTTGCGGCGTGGCCGTTCGGTCGAGCAGTTCCTTGGGCCGTGCGGCTCGGCGGAGCGCCCGGGGGTGCGTTATGTCGAGGTCCGTGCGATGAAGACTTGCTACGAGGTTTTCCTCCACGCGGTCGAGGACGTCGGCGGTGAGAGCTTTTTCGATCTGGGTGAGTTCCCGCCGTTCGACCCCGATGACGAGGCCGGCGAGTTCGGCCGGCTCCTGGGCATGGCTGAGGATCCGCTGGCTGCGCTGGCGGTTGCCGAGCAACGCGCTGGAGCCGAGCGGGGCCGGTGGGTCAACGAGGGCATCGTCCAGGACGAGTACGGCGACTTCGTGCGCGCCGGCCGGCCGTCGGGTGTTTCCCCCGACGGCCGGCCGTGGCCCGATGTGCCGGACGTCGTATGGCCTCGCGCGTGATCAAGCGGCGGTGAGCCAGTTGCGGTAGGTGTGGGCGAGGTCGTCGTCTCGGCGGATGCCGCGTTCGAGGGTGGAGGTGGCGGTGGGCCACACCCCGAAGTGCCGGGCTGCGGCGGTGAGGGTGATGTTCTTGGACTGCCGCAGCGGTCGCAGGTCGGCGATGTCGGGGACGGTGACCGTGGCGGTCAGGCAGCGGAACATCTCCCGGGCAATGGCCCGTTTCAGCAGCCGGATGATCTCCCTTTTCGTCCGGCCGGCGGCGGTCTGGCGCGCGACGTATTCGCGGGTGCGGGAGTCGCTGGACATGCGGACCAGGGCGATGCGGTAGAGGGCGGCGTTGGCTGCCCGGTCCCCGCCTCGTGAGAGACGGTGCCGGTTGGTCCTGCCGCTGGAGGCGGGGACCGGTGCGGCTCCGCAGAGCGCGGCGAACGAAGCCTCGGTCCGCATGCGTTCCGGGTTGCCTCCGGCGGTGATCAGCAGCTGGGCGGCGGTGTCGGGGCCGACTCAGTGGGCGGCCCGCAGGCCGGGATTGTGGACGGTGGCCTCGCCGTCCAAGGCTTTGGTCAGGGCCGTGTGCTCGGCGGTCAGCTCTTTGACGCGCCGGGCGAGGCTCTTCAGTGCGGTGAGGACCGCGACGTGGACCGCGTCCCCGGCCGGCCGCAGCCGGGCCAGTGCGTCGGTGCGGTCGGCTCCTTTGAGCTGTCCGTACTTGGCACGGATGCTCTCGGGCGCGGTGAAGAGGATGTGGGTGATCTGGTTCAGGGCGGCGGTGCGGGCCTTGACCGCGGAGCGGGCGGCGTTGTGCAGGGCGCGTATGCCGGCGACGGTGTCGTCCTTGGGTGCGCCGGTGGCCCGTCCGGACAGGGCCGCGCGGGCCGCGGCGTAGGCGTCGATGGGGTCGGACTTGCCGATGCGGCGGCGTTCGGCCCGGTCGGGCCGGTTCACCTCGATGACCCGGTGCCCGTGCGAGCGGGCGGCACGGGTTAATCCGGCGCCGTAGGAGGCGGTGCCCTCCACACCGATGGCGATCACGTGGCCGTGGGCGGTCACGAAGGCCAGGGCTGCGGCGTATCCGGCGGCGGTGGTGGCGAACTCGGCGTCTGCGAGGTGGCCGCCGTTGTCACCGATGACCGCGACGTGGATGGTGTCGGCGTGGGAGTCGACCCCGCCGAAAACGTCCTGGTCCGCGGTCTTCTCTGCGACCTGCGATGTCATGCTGATGGTGCCTTCCCTACCGGAGGTGGGCGCCGGCCGGGTGGCGCAGACAGGACATTGAGGGGGCTTCTGGCCAAGCTCCTATCAGGTCATGTTCCGCCCGGCCGGAGCCATGAGAACAGGTTCCGGCGGCCGGGCAGAACAGCGGGAAGACAGCCCAGCAGGGCGTCAGTCAGTGGCTGGGCCACGACCGCCGGAACCTGAGTACCAGCATCAATGTCAGTGGCTTGCCGGCAGGTGCCGGGACCTTTCAGACACGGCTGCCGAAGGTCGGGCGCCCCTGACACCAAGGAGCCCTCGTGCGCAACCCTGTCGTGGTCATCGGCGCGGGACTCGGCGGACTCACGTCGGCCCGTCTGGCCCGTCTCCCGCACGTCCACGAAATCCCGGTCGGAGCCGGCCGGGGCCCTGTCCGGGCCGGAGTCGGAGGCCGGCGGGTCCGGGCTGCGGGCGCGGGAGCTGGCCGGACGGCTGGGCCTGGAGTCGGTGCCGGCGAAGGTCGCGGGGGTGCGGTCGAAGGTGAAGCGGCTGGTGGAGCGGGGCTGGCCGGCCGAGGAGCGTCCCGGAGCGTTCACGCCGAGGCGGGCTGCCGGGTGACGTTTCGGCTCCGGTGGCGGGCGAGGCGGCGTCCCATGAGCATGGTCATCGACCACAGGACGGCGGCTTCGCTGCTTTCGGGCCGGGTCCCGTAGTCCCGGGCAAAGCGCCGCGAGCGCATCAGCCGGCTCAGTGTCCTCTCCACCACCCACCTGCGTGCAAGCACCACGAACCCGCTCATGTCGTCGGTGCGTTTGACGATCTGAAGGGTGAGCCGCCCTGGACGTCCCCTTGACCCACATTTCCTTTCGTACGACCGTCTCCAATGGTGCAGCGCGAGCGGAGAAGGCCGGATTCCGAGGTCAGGTGGACGTCGGGGTCCGTCAGACGAGGTGGATCGTGAAGCGCCTCACGACCTTGGGGTTCGTGGCGATCGTGTCGGAGTGGACCGAGCCGCGGGCCTTCTTGTACTCCCCGGTGCCGCCGGTGATCGCGTTGTCGAAGGGGCCCTGGTCGAGGTAGTTGAAGTACATTCCCTGCACGGTGAGCTGGCCGCCCGGGAGGGTGTAGGTCACGACGCACTGCTCTGCTTCATCGGCGCCGCCCCGGGTGGTGGTGCAGGTGCCGTGGGTCTCGCCGACCTTGTTGTGCGCCTCGTCGAAGAGGTCCGAGCGGATCACGACCTGATCGCCCTGCGAGACGCTGCCAGGGGTGACGGGGAAGCGGGTCAGTTGCTGCACCTCGGCCAGGAGTGTGATGGTCCGGGCCTTGTCCCCGGCCTGGGCGGAACCGGTGTCCGTCGCGGCGGCCGCGACGGGGGTGCAGGCGAGGAGGGTGACCAGCGTGGCCGTGCCGAGGCAGGCCGCTCTGATGGGGCGCATCATGCGACTCCTGAGGTTGATGTTCGGGAATGACCGGATGATGAACTTCCATCCGATTCCGTTCGATTCCCTTCATAGCCTCGACTCCGCCGCCGCACGGAGCACACCTGCACGAACCACCGGCACATCCAGCCGGTCGGACCAATTTCAGGCGGCAGAGCTCGGCACGAAGCCGAACGGAAGTTCCAGGCGATGCTGGGCCTTGAGCTCCTCGTCGGCGACGATCCCGCCCGTCGGCCCGTCGGCGGGCGATGGCGCCCTCGCTGAGGACGACAGAGCGCGGACAGAGCTCCAGGGCGTACGGCTCGTCGTGGGTGACCATCAGGACAGTGACGTCCAGGGAGCGCAGGATGTTGACGAGCTCGCGGCGCGAGGCCGGGTCCGGGTTGGAGGACGACTCGTCGGGGACGAGGATCTCCGGCTCCATGGCGAGGACCGTGGCTGCGGCGACCCGGCGGCGCCGCCCGGATCGACCACCAAGCGAACCTCTCGGTACGACGACGGCTGCCAACGCGTCCAGTGGGGCGGCAGGGCCGCCCGGTTCCGCCGGCAGCCGACCAGCACACGAGACGGCCTGAAGCAGGTACCGGCGCGCTGGGGCGGCAGACCACTACCGGCAACGCCCTGACCACCCGGCCCGGCAAACGTTCCCGGTCGATCCCGTCCGCCTGTCAGGTCTGGTCCGGCAGTCGGCGTCTGCGTTCCGCCGAGGTCTCCCCGGCACTCTGACCGCGTATGCCGTGAGGTGGTCCGGGAGCGGTGACGCACCGGTTCGGGGCCGTTCAGGACAGGTCGCGCGCCTGGCGGCTGACGCGGTGGGCCGACCAGGCGAGTACCGCGGCCGAGCGGGCGGCGAGCCACAGGATCGCGGAGCCGTCCGAGGCGCCGGGCGCGGCGGACACCGTGTGCCACAGCCACGGGGCGATCACGAAGCCGGCCGCCAGGGCCGGGGCGAGCCGCCACAGGACGAAGGGCACCGCGGCGTACCAGTCGAGGGACAGGGCCAGCAGGTCGTAGCGGGGCGCGCCCCGATAGGCGCCGACCAGTGTGCTGCCCACGAGCGACGGTCCCGCCAGGAGCAGGGCCGTCGCGTAGGCGGCGAGGTCATCGGTGGGCATGCCCGGGAGTTGGGCGACCGACCAGGTCGCCGCGGCCGCCGCCCACAGCAGGAGCACGGGTACCGCCAGGTGTCCGACCGCGAGCACGCCGGGCGGGAAGGGAAGCAGGAGGGCGCGCTGTGGCCGGTCGGTGTCCTGGTAGGCGGGCTCGGCGAGGGCGACCGCCGCCAGGTAGAGGGGCACGACCAGGATCAGGCCCATCGCCGTGGACCGGAGCGGCCCGACCGGGCCGTGGGGGCTTTCGGTGAGCCACCGGGCGAGCAGGTGGGTCGCGGTGGCGCCGGCGCCCAGGGCCGCGAGGGACGCGATCAGCCGCCCGGGGTGGCGCAGGAGGACGACGGCGTCCCGCCACACGATCACCGCCCACCGCGACCGCGGCATGCGCAGGCGGCCCCGTCGCCGTCCGGCGGACTGCAGGACGAGCGTCAGCGCGCGCAGGTCCAGCAGGGTCGCGCCCTGGGCTGCCTGGCGGCTGGTGCGGCTGCGCAGGAGCAACTCGGCCGTCGGGATGGCCGCGGCCGCTCCGAAGGCCGCCCGCAGCGCGACGGCCGCGCAGAGCAGGAGGGCACCGAGCGCCACCGACCAGGCGAGCACGTCCCCTTGGGCCGCGCCGGCCGTCGCCCAGGCCGCCCAGCCCCCGGGCCCGCAGAGGGCGGCCAGGGGGGTGGCGGCGGGAACGGCCGGACCGATGAAGAGGATCGCGCAGCCGACGGCGGCCGAACAGGTGCCGAGGGCGCGGGCCCGCCCGGCCAGGGCCGGCCGTACCTCGATCAGCGTCCCCACGGCCACCGCGAGCCAGGCAAGGGCCAGATGCGCGCCGAGGGCCACGGGCAGTGCGGTGAACCGCGGGCGGCCTTCGAGCAGCAGCGCGAGGGCGGCCGTCAGGGTGCCGGTGAGCAGACCCACGACGGTGGCGACGACCACGGCGCGGGCCAGGCGGGGGCGCAGCAGCCGTCCCCGGTCGCCGGGCAGCGGCAGCAGCCAGGTGATCTCGGCCGTGCCCAGCAGTACCGGGCCCAGCCGTACGCACGTGGCCAGTTGGCCCGCCCACAGCAGCAGACCCGAGGCGACCAGGACGGCGCGGGTGGCGGCGCCTCCGGGGGTGTCGAGGGCGTGGCCGATGGCGGGGGCGGTCCGTACCAGACCGGCGAGCACCACGACGGCCGAGACGGCGACGCACGCCCACGACCACACGTCGTCGAAACGCGGGCGTCCCGAACCGCGTGCCCGCCGGGCACGCGCCACCTGTGCCATGGCGTCGGCGGTGGCCTTCTCCTCGTCCCTCGCGAGGCCGGTGGTCACCGCCATGGCGAAGCCACCGCCGCACCGGTCACTTCGGCGGGCGTGCCGAGGGCCGCGACGCGTCCCCGGTCCAGGAGCAGGACCCGGTCGGCGGCCTCCTCCACGGTCGCCCGGTCGTGCGACGCCAGCAGGACCGCCGTGCCGGCCGCTTTCGCCGCCCGCAGTGCGGTGGCGAGTCGGCGCCGGGCACCGGTGTCCAGTCTCTGTTCGGGCTCGTCCACGACGATCAGACGGGCCGGACGCACCAGGACCGCGGCGAGCAGAAGCATCTGGCGCTGTCCCGCTGACAACGCGTCGGGGAACGCGTCGGTCCGGTGGTCCAGTCCGAGTTCCGCCAGCACCCGCTCCGTGGCGGACCCGGCGTCCTCGCCCATGCCGTGCGCGGTGGCGACCATGCGGATGTGCTCACCGACCGTCAGGTCGGGAAAGCACTCGGCCCCGTCGAGCAGCAGCGCGACGTCGCGCCGGAAGGCGGCGTCCGCCTCGCGCGGTGGCCGGTCGGCGAAGAACACCTCCCCTTCGTCGGCTTGTTGCCGGCCGACGCAGACCCGCAGCAGCGTCGACTTGCCGGAGCCGTTGGCGCCGGCGAGGGCCAGGCAGTGGCCCGCTCGCAGGTCCAGGTCCACGCCGTCGAGCACGGCCTCGTCACCGTAGGCGATGTGGATGCCGGTGGCCCGCAGCACGGTCGCCGGGACGGTGTCCGCCTCTTCACTCATGTCCGGTCGCCTTCGCTCACGTTCGCCCGCACGGCCGCTTCCGGCTGCGCGGCACGGAGCCGGGCGGCCGCCTCCGCCAAAATATATTCATCGTGCACGAATATACCCAGGCGGTTCAGGGTCATGTGGGTGTGGGAGACGATCAGGCCGGCGGACCGCAACAGCTGGTGTTCATCGGAGTGAACAAGACCGTGACCGCGACTGACGACATGCGTTTCGAGTCGCAGTCGGCGCTGGCCACCCGCTTGAGCTACACCGCTTCGCTGCGGTTCAAGGGCCTTGCCGGATTCGCCGAGCCCTTCCTGCGCGCGGAGTTCGAGGCGCTCGCGGACAAGGTCGCGCAGCGACTGCCATCAGCTGCGGTGGGCCGGTGAGGCATGCCACTTGCCGGTAGGGCGGGCTGCGCCGGCAGCGGGAACCGCCGGAGTACTGGCCGGGGCCGGGGCGAGCGGTCTATCGCGGATCCGTCCTGTTCAAGCCGTCTGGCGGTGACGACGGGGCGCTGATTCGCGCCTCATCTAGGACCGGATCTGTCCCAGATGATCGCTAATGTCGTCACATCAAGGAGAGACACCAACGAGGGGACGACGTCGATGAGTCACACTGCACCCGAGGGCTACACGAGCGTCGCGCCGTGGGTGGTCACCGATGACACCGGCGCACTGCTCGACTTCATCACCGTCGCGTTCGGCGGCGAGGAGATCGCACGGGTAGCGGTACAGGACGGCACCATCGGCCACGGCGAGATCCGAGTCGGCGACACGGTGGTCCTGGCCTTCGACCGGCGGCCCGACTGGCCGCCGATGCCCTCGCTGTTGCGGGTCTACGTCCCGGACGCAGATGCCGCCATGGCTGCCGCTGTTGCGCACGGGGCACAGGTGATCACCGAGGCTGCCGACAGCGCGTGGGGGGATCGCGGCGGCAGGGTGCGGGACCCGTTCGACAACATCTGGTGGGTGATGAGCCACGTCGAGCACGTCGCACCGGACCTTGCCTGGCAGCGGATGTCCGAGCCCAAGTACGCCGAGGCGATGCGTACGGCCCAGGAGACTCTGGACGCCGCGCTCAGCGGCCGGGAGACCGGGGTGGCCAGCCCCCCGAAGCGCCCGACACACTGAGATCGGCTTCCGGCCCGGCCGCAGGGGGCGGGAGCCGAGGGCCGCCAGGCCGGCCGTCTTCCCAGCCGTCTCCCCCGCGCCGGCCCGAGGTCCCCCGCCGAGCGGTGCGACCCAGGCCGCCGGGCGGCGCCGGGCGTTGCCGTACGGGTTTCAGGAGATGACGCACCACCAGGCGCTCTCCACCACCAACGACGGGCCGCCCCAGGACGCGCCCGCCCCTGCGGAGTCGGACGACACCGGCACCATCTCGGAATCGGAATAGGGGGCGACGGGGCCTGACGCCGCGGTATCGACGTCACCCCGGCAGGGTGTGTTCCCGGTTCCACCACGGGACCACACCCCTCATCCGGACACGGGCGGACCCTGGGCGGGGCGTAGGGCCACCGCCACCGAGGTCGCGTACGGCTCGTCCAGCTCGCCGTCGGGGAAGTGCCCCGCGAGGTGCTTCTGCTCAGCCGCGAGGAAGGCCGAGGCCCTGCGCCCGCCGAGCAGGATGAAGGCTGAATGGGTGGCCAGCTTCGCTAGGTGGACATCGACGGAGACCCGGCGCGACCAGTGCAGTGTGCGGGTCTTCCAGCAGAGCCCGGCCGGTGTTTCCACGTTGGAGACGTAGAAGCCGGGCCCCAGCCACTGCTCGATCCTGGCCGCCTGCTCCGCCACCCAAGGCACGGACAGGTCCGGGTCGTTCCACCACAGCGCGAGAGCGCCCCCGGGGCGCAGGACCCGCAGGGCGGACGGGACGGCGCGTACGGGGTCGGTCCAGTGCCAGGACTGGGCGTACGAGACGAGGTCGAGCGAGCCGTCGGCCAGCGGCAGCCGGTTGCCGTCCCCGCGCACGAGCGGGATCCCCGGCAGCTCGCGACGGAACTGCGCCGCCATCCCGGCGCCCGGCTCGACGCCCACCACCCGGGCCCCGCGCTCGCGCAGTTCCCGGGCGGCGATCCCCGTCCCGGTGCCCACATCGGCCACCCGGGCCCCGGCAAGACGCCGCCCGCTGAACTCCTCCACGGTCTCGAAGACGGCCGCAGGGTACTGCGGCCGGTACGCGGCGTACGCGTCGGCGGCCCGGTCAAAGGCCAGAGCGCGTTCGTGGGCGGGGATGTCGTACGTCATGGCCCGACTATGGCGCAGGCGTCCACCGGGGAACAGGGTCCGCCTTCGGCCAAGATCGGCCATCGCGACCGACAGCACGCCGTTCTGGCCTGCGCCACGGGTACCGGGTGCCGGTCAGTTCGAGGGTCACGGGACTCCTCACCGAGTTCGCCTGCCGGTGCATCGGCGACGGGTGCTCCGGCTCACGGGGCGGTGACGTCGGGCCCGTGCGGTGAAGTCGGTGTCTTCACGTCTGCGCTTCGGCCGATCAGTGCGGCGAAGGAGTCGAGGACGCGTTGCAGGCCGAAGGAGTAGGCGTGGGCGGGGTCGTAGGCGCTGCCGTGTGCTGCGCCTGCGGCTGCGCCGACGCGGACGGCGGTGGGGTAGGCGTTCTCGTCGAGGACCCGGGCGAGGAGCGGGGCGTTCAGCTCCCACCATTGCTGGTCGTCCAGGGCGCTGTCGTGCCGTACGGCGCGGACGTCCGCGTCGGCGCGGGCGCATGCCTGCACGAAGGTGAGCAGGTGGGTCAGGCAGTCGTCCATCTCGACGTCGCTGAGGCCGAGGCCGTCGAGCCCGGACAGTTCGTGCTCGTACTTCGACATCTGCCCCGGTCCCAGCGGAGGCCTGGCGGTGGAGACGGCCGCGGCCCAGGGGTGGCGTTCGTAGAGGGCCTTGTTCTCCTCGGCGACAGCGGTGACGCGCTGGCGCCAGGGCTGTCCGGCGGTGCCGGTGCGGGGCATGCGGGCGTAGGCGGCGTCGAGCATGAGGTCGAGTAGCTCCGCCTTGCTGGGGACGTAGGTGTACAGCGTCATCGGCACCACGCCGAGTTCCTTGGCCACCCCGCGCATGGTCACCGCGTCCAGGCCTTCGGCGTCGGCGATGGCGGTGGCGGCATCGACCACCGCGTCGATGCTCAGCCCCCGTCGCGGTCCTCGGCGACGGTTGGTGGAGGGGTCACGCCACAGCAGTTGCAGGGTGCGGGCCGGGTCGCCCGAGCTGGTTCGTTCCGTTGGCACGGGGAAATCCTCTCGCGATCTAACTCTGTACGATGTACATTGTACGGCGTACAGATAAAATGCTCACGATCTCGGAGGAGCTTTCATGAAGATCACCTCTAGCGCCGTGTCGCTCAACGTCGACGATGTCCCCGCCTCCAGCACCTTCCTCGTCGAGCACTTCGGGTTCCGCGAGGAGATGGCCGCCGACGGCTTCGCGTCCCTGACGCGCGACGACGCCGGCATGAACGTCATCTTCCTGCGGCGGGGGCTGGACAGCCTCCCGGCAGACCAGCGCGACGAGCACGCCGCTGGTCTGATCCTCGCCTTCGTCGTCGAGGACCTCGAAGGCGAGCTGACGCGCCTGCGCTCCGAAGGCGTCGAGATCACCATGCCGCTGACCGACGAGGAGTGGGGCGAGCGCGCCTTCCAGGTCCGCGACCCCAATGGCGTCATCGTCCAACTGGTCGACTGGAACGCACCCACCAGCCACTGAGGGAGCCTGCGGCTCCGACCCGTGCAGCCGGAGCCCGTTGAGGGGGGGTGCAACGTCGGGGCCGGCGTGGCCACGGCGGCGCTTCGCCGCAGAGCGGCCGAACGCAGCGGGGCACGCGAGGCTGCGTCACTCGACTCGTGGGGCGCCCACATCGGCGCGGCTGTCGTGACCGTCGCCCTGGTCCCCCTCCGCCGGTACGGCAGGGCGCCTGCTCCGGGCATCGCCAGCGGAGTCGTTCTGCCCTGGTTCGCCCGAGCCCCCGCTTGGGACCGGCACGCACTCCAGCACGCGTACGACGCCACCTTCGGATGAGGCGACGGGTTCTGCACACCAAGGCCAGGCCAGAGGGGGCAATGTGACGAGCATTGACGATCCTGTGGGGAGTCGTCCGCGGTACGCCGATCAGCTGACGGCCGACGTCGTGTGGGAGATCGGCGACTGCCTGCTTCCTCGACTGGAGCGAGCGGCAGATGCTCACCCCCGTCACCGGCAGACAGACAGTGGGGACCCGGACACCGCTGGAGCCCGAAGTACAGCAGTGCGGGCCGCCACCTGGTGAGGGTGGCGGCCCGCGGCTGTGGACCGGTCAGCGGTTCTCCATGGTCAGGCCTGCCGAGCGGATTGCCGCAGGGCTACCCGTGCCTGAAAGCGGGGTCAGTGGCGGCGCCCCCAGGTCTCGGTGTCGACGACGCGGTTGCGGTCGTCGCGCAGGGTGGCGGTGTCGGCCTTGTTGCCCCAGATGTACTCGCGGCTGCCCTGGTAGAGGTCGGTACGAGTGTTGCGGCCGCTTCCGGTGTGGATGCGGAGGGTGGCGTGGCTGTTGATGCGGATGTTGTCGAAGCGGTAGCGGTTGCCGTCCGCGTCGCGCAGGGTCCAGCCACGGAGGTTGATGGCGTCGCGGGTGGTGTTGGTGATCTCGACCCACTCGTTGTTCAGGGAGCGGTTGGAGTGGTCGTCGCGTCCGGGGCTGTCGGCCTGGACCCGGCTGATCTCCACCCGCGGGTGCTGGCGCCGGTCGTGGTCCTGAGCGGTGGCCGGCAGCGCGGCAGCGCCGACGACGGCTCCGGCGGCCAGAACGGTCGCGGCGATACGGCGGACGGAGGAAGAAACAGACGACATGGGTGACGCTCCCTCAAGAACCACGCCCCACCCGCCGAAACAGGTGGTGGCGGCGTTGCGGCTTCCCGGCCCGGAGTGAGCCGAGGGCCACACTCTCGACCCGCCGCCCGTCCCACTGCAGCCCGCGCCCAGGCCGGTTACCGGAAGCGGACATTACCGTCACGCTCGCCTGCATGCTGCACGCATATCCCGCCGCCGCGGCCCTGACAACCGGTGCTCCCTGCACCCACCCGCCCACCTCAACGGTCCGGCGATCCGCGCGCACCGGCGCACCACCCGGCGCACCCGGAAAGCCCACCACCCAAGCGGAGTATCGTATTCCGTAACGGCTGTTCGCCGGATTTCTTCGCGCACCCGTATCAAATCCGCACGTATGTGCATGCCGTTGACCATGGCCGGGCCCGGCATCTTCGGGAAGGCGGGGCGGCCGATCAGCTGCACCGCGCCGATCCACCTCCCGGAACGAGGAGGGACGTGGCCGCCGCGAAAGCAGGTCGAGGCGATCTTCCGCGGTTTCGCAGGCGGGACAGCCCCACTCCGATTCCCCCAGCCCCGGCCAGTCAGCATCCGGGGTCGCCGGTGGGGACGACGTCAAGGCGAGGGCTGCGTTCCGTAACTGGGCCGCCCATGCCTGCTGGTCAAGCCCCAACGTGTACTCGATGCGGCCATCGCATCGGGATCAGCGCCACGAGCGATTGCTCGGCCGCGGACTCGGCCTCCGTCTCCCGACCGCCGCCGCAGGCAATCCCAGTGTATGAGCCCGCTTCGCCGAGGCCGGAGTGGACCAGGACTACGCCGTGCCGGACGGCCCGGGACGCCGAGTCGGCGGTGCCGCGCACCCGGAGCGGGCACACCGGTTGCACCCTCCGGCCGGGGGTCATGTGTAGCGGGCGACGAGGGCTGCCCTGTCCGCGCCGTCGAGGTGGACGCCGAATGCGCTCGCCAGAAGGAAAGGAGGGGGAGCTCTCTGGGCTGTACCCGGCGCTTTTCGGACGTCAGGTCGGCGTGCAAGGTGGCGGGCGGCCCGTGCCACCGACCACCGGAACCATGCGTTCTGTTCCGCACGGGCGAAGACGGAGTCCAGCGCAGGCATGGCGGTGTCGAAGGGGAAGGCGCAGTCGGCCGGGTGTCCGAGCCCGGCCGCAGAGTCCAGGGCCCGCGGGCGCCGTCCGAGGGCTGCTGCCAGAGGGGGAAGCGCCCGTGCGGGCGGGACGCGTACGAGCGCGGCCAGGGCCCGGTCCGCATGGTCGTCGTCCTGGTCCGGGTTCCGTGCGGCGAGCGGGACCAGGACATCCGCAGCCGGTTCGGCGACGCTGCCCAGGCGGCCGAGGAGGGACGCCATGTCGATCACGGACTTTCCCCAGGCGCGATTCGGGACAGCCGGCACTGCCACCAGGTGCAGCGCACGGAACCGCAGCACGGCAAAAGCCAGATGGAACCCGTTCAGGGCGCGGCGAGGGAGATCGCCCGTTCGCCCGGGTCAGGGATTGGTGACCCTGATGAGCTTCAGCGTTATCGGTCCGTCCACGTCCGGGTGCAGGAACACCTTCCCCGCGCTCGCCGTCCAGAGCTGGATGTCCTCCATGTCCCGGCCCCCGCCGTCGTCGGGCTCCAGGTACACGAAGTTCGAGGGGGTGGCACTCCAGGTACCGCCGAAGTCGACGGGGACGGTACCTCCGCGCCCCATGGCGTCGCTCTTCGAGATGCCCTTGGCGGAAAACCGCCCGTTGACGTCCAGCAGAATCTCCCCGCCCGTCTTGCCGTCGCGATACGTCCCGGGCAGGTCGTCCGCATCGACGTTGACCGCCCCTGGACTCGCACAGGCCGTCGCGAACACCGCCGCGGACACGATCAGCGCGGCGACGAAACCGCCTCTGCCCCTCTTCCTCGCCCTCATGCTCTTGACCCCCATGTCCACGCACCCGCTTCCCCGAGACCGGACGGCAGGTCCGCCGCCGGACACCCATATTTGAACATGCTCAAAATTTATGGTGTCCCCGGGGTCCCGTCCGGCGTGCCCGGCCCGCACGGACATCGCGCGGAACCTGGCGGAGATCACAGAACCGAGAAAATCTCTGGCCGGGATCATCCACCCGCCGCCCTACCGACCAGCCACCGGGCTCAAGGGCCAGCCAGCGTGGTCAAGCCGCAACTGACGCGCACAATCACACAGCGGGCGTGACCGAGCGCGCGTGGCGGCCGGTCAGCTCCGCGGCCCGGGAACGTCGTCCGTGACCACGACCAGCCTCAGCCAGGACGCTTTAGAAGCCGTTGCCATACCGATCATGGAGTCTGTCGATCGAACGGGAGTCTCGACCGGGTGATCGCGGGCCCTGCCCGGCACGAGAGCAGGGCCTGGCGGTATGCGGGGAAAATCAAGGGGAAGCCGACGGCCGCGCGCTGCTACGGTCGGGCACCATGAGCTGGCTTCCCGATGACTTCGTCCACCCTGTCCTGGTATCGCTGCCGGGCGGTGGTCATCACCTGCGGCCGATCCGGGAGGCGGACACCGCGCTCGACTATCCGGCTGTGATGGGTTCGCGCGAGCGCCTGTGGACCATCTTCGGCCCGGCCTGGGGCTGGCCCGCGGCCACCATGACCTACGAGGGCGACCAGGCCGACCTGTTGCGGCACGAGAAGGAGATCGCCGCGCACCAGTCCTTCAACTACGCGCTGTTCGACGCGGCGGAGACAGCTCTGCTCGGCTGTGTCTACATCGACCCACCGGAGAGGGCCGGCGCGGACGGCGAGATCTCCTGGTGGGTGGTGGACGAGCTGGTGGGCAGCAAGGTCGAGCAGGCCCTCGACGCGCTGGTGCCGCAGTGGATCGCCGCCGACTGGCCGTTCGAGCAGCCGCGCTTCCTCGGCCGCGAGATCTCCTGGTCGGACTGGCTCGCCCTGCCGAAGCATCCCGACATGTAAGTGGTTGTTGCCGGCCCGGAGGCCCTGTTGTCTTTGTTGTACGTACCCGGGCACGTTGACTTCAACTCGCCCGCCGTGTCGTGTGATTGCCTCGCGCATGCGTACGGCGACGCGGCCGACCATCCGGACCGGGTGCGCCGGTATCCGTCGGACATGACGGACGCGGTGTGGGTGGCCGTCCGGCCGTTGCTGCCGGTGCCGGCCTGGTTCCAGGGGCGGGGTGGACGGCCCGGAGGCTACTGCCACCGGCAGCTGTTGGACGCGATCCGCTACCTGGGACGGCGCGGCGGGCCTGCTGATCCGGCTGCGCCGCCTGCACCGTGACATCACCCTCGTGTGGCCGACGGCGGCTACACCGGCCCCCTCGTCGACCGCCGAGCGCGAACGGTTCGAAGCCGGCGACTTCGACAGCTGCACCACCGCCGGGGCCATCGGCCGGCTGCGGGACATCGCCGGCGTCGCCGTCGGGGACAAGCCCGCCAAGAGCCTGGCCGTCCTCGCCAGGTGGCGCAACCGCCTGCAGCACTACGGACTCACAGCCCCCGCCCCCGCCGTCGAGGTTACGGCCGCACAGGTCCTCGACTTCCTCGTCACGTTCGTCTACGACGAGTTGCTGCCCGCTCTGCCGGGCCCCGGGACCGCCGCGGTCTTCGGTGACCTGGAAGCGGTCGGGACGAAGGTCCGCGGAATCAAGAGCTACATGGCCACACGGGTCGAGCGCCTGGCCGACGAGCTGAAGGACGTCCAGGAGCGCACCGCGACGTGCCCGGTCTGCGAACAGTGGGCCCTGGTGATCGGTGAGGGTGCCGACCCGCTGGACAGCCGCTTCTGCCGCGCGCTCTGGGAGCAGGGATTCACATCCGCGCTCGAGCACCACCACGAGGAGATCCTCGGACTGGACGGCACCGTACAGGAGTGCCACGACTGCCACGAACACGCGCTGCCGGTCGAGGGGGCAGGCACCGCGGCGGCCCCCGCGGAACGCCGCAACCTGTGCTTCTGCTGCGGCACCGACTTCGACGTGATCGCCGGATGCAGCGACTGCCTGAACGCGTACGTCCCCGCATACCCGGACGACATCGGCTGGTGCCCTGACTGCACCGCTCTGCGCATCGACCGGTTCTGAACACCAGGCATGCCGAGTATGTGTGACCGCGGCGCGCACCGAATACTGGGCCCGGGGAGCGGCGACCTGCCCGCGCAAGACCTCACCGCGCTGCGCCGTACCGCCCTGGAGCGGATGAGCCCGGGCGGGCACGGCAGCAGCCTGACCAGCACGATCGGAGCGGTGGTGATCCAGGGGGAGCAGGGTCCGTTCGGCGAGTACGGCGCGCGCGCCGAGGCGATCTGCGGCAAGCCACTGGGCGTGCGTCGAACTGCCGGCCGGCAGGGAAGGACCACGAGTGCAAGGGACCGAAGTGACCGGGATCGAAGTACGCGCATGCCGCTCTGCACACCCTGACGCCCGCAGGGAACGGCCGGTGCGGGCACGCAGTCACGTTCCCGCCGCGTCAGGCATCCGGGCCGCGAGGGTGCAGTGGGCGCACCGCGCCGGTGTCTTCCACGAAACCGTGCGCTACCTCGCCGAGCACGCCCGGCGCCGCGAACCCCTCCTCGAACCGCTGGCCGACGCCGTCCTCCCAACCCCGCGCCGGGCCGGTCCCCGCGGCTACGACCCTCAGCGGGGCGGAACCCCGCGCTCCTGTCCGCCCCCCAGAGCGAACCGTGCGCCGAGCACCGCCGCCGGGCCCGAGCCCTGTCCGACGGGCTGCGCGAGCTCGCCGGACAGGTGGAGGCCCACGCCGCGCCGGCACCCACGTACGTCGGTGAGCCGACAACCGATCCCCTGGACCTGTCCACCGACCCCGAACTCCTTCGGTGCTTCCTCCTGCAGACCCTCCCTCAGCACGGGCCTGCTGATCAGCAACGAAGCAGCCGGACGCCTCCTCGGCGCTCACGAGGAACATGTCCGGGCGGCGGCCATCCGCCCGGCTCCGGGCCCGACGGCGGTGCCCCAGGCCGCTGTCGACGCGGTGCGGCCGGCCACTCGGCCCGCCCATGACCTGTCTCCACGTCCGGGCTCCCCCACGCGCCAGACCGGCCCTGCACCTCCCAGTACGCGGCCCGAACACACCAGCCCGCCCGGGTACGCGATGATGGCCCGAAGTGGTCTGGCGTTCCCCTGTCGGCCGTCCACCGGAAGCGGAGTACGGGGATTCATGCTCGGGCAGTGGACCCGGGACGGGAAAGGGCAGGCAGCGGGATGAGCACGACTGATGACCGGGTGTACTGCGGCGACGAGGGCCACGTGGTCCGGCGCGCCCCGGGCCGGGTGTACGTGAGGCTGGCGGGTGGCCCCCTGGACGGTCAGCTCCTTGACGTGACCAGCCTGTCCCTGCGGGAGTGGGCGGAGGGCGTACTCCTGATCACCGACCGCGGGCTGTACGGGCCCGGCGGCCGATCCCTGTACAGCCCTTCCGAAGCCGACCCGGACGGCCCCTTCCGCTGGGAGGGCGACACGCCCTGAACCGGCGCGGCCAGGTCCGGAGTGAACCGCGGACCCGCCGGGGCCCGGCGGGACCCGCCCCGGGTCCAGCCTCCAAGTGCGTCGACGGGCCGGCTCATGCCGCAGAACGGCGTCAAGCGGCCGGAGCCGATTGGCCGCGCGTGTCCCAACCTCGGTCATGAGGACCGTCGCAGGCCGTCGACCCCGAAACACATCCGTCCGGAGCTCCAGGCACTTCCGTGCCTTCGGGTTGATCCTCTCGGACGTGGCCCGAGCACTGGTCATGGGCGGAGGGAACCGCTCCGGATGTGCGGGCATCTGGTGGGGCATGGGCGTTGTGATCTTGTTCTTCGGTCTGTTCTTCATGGTCGGCTGGGCCGTGGCTCTTGCCGGTCTCGGGTACGCCTGCTCGGTGCTGTGGCGAAGCCGCGGGCAGGAGTGGGCGCGGATCCACGGGCGTCCGCTCGTCCGGCTGTTGCTCCCAGCCCCCGCGTACCTCCGCTTCGACAGGACACTCGCCGTGGCAGCGCTGCTGGCCGACGTGTGGCTGGTGTCGGGGGTCCTGGTGTTCGGCGCGGATGGAATCTTCACCGAGGAGTGGATGGGATACCCCGGAATGATGGATCCCGGCGGGCGGGGCTATCAGGCCGGGGTTGTGGATCTGCTGCGTACGACGGCCTGGTGGAGCGCCTCCGCCGCGATCCTCGGAAGGTGCTGGACCACCACGGCCGTCCAGCTGACCGTCCTGCCGTTGTCGGCGCTCTGGATCGCCTCGTTCGACACCTACTACACGTGACCCCGCACAGGAACAGCTGAAAACGGCGAACGCGCCCGCCGTACCGTCGAACGGACCGCCCTCGGATCCGCCAGAGCGGGTCACGACTGGACGACCTGTGGTTCTGCAACACGGTCGGAGGCCGCTGGTCGGCATCGCCCGCAGCGGTCATCCCCTCTTCGACGGGCGGATCGACGCCCGCCGTTTCGCCGCAGCCGACCACATCGGCATATCCCGGCTCGGCAAGCGCCTCGGCCCATCGGCAGAACCCCTCCGATACGTCGGTATGCCTCGTGGGTGAGGAAACCGTCCTTCCGCCTGCGCCACAGCTGGTCGAGCGTCAACTCCAGCAGAGGCAGCACGGTGACCGGAGCCCGGAGTGTCTCCTTCCGATCGGGGCTGCTCGCCAGGACATCGCTGACGATCTGCTCGGGCAGACCCGGCTGGAAGTGGAGTCCTACGACCCGGGCGGGCTCCACGATGATGTCGTGGAGGTCCTCCGTGGTCAGCTCGCCGGTCACGTTGAGCAGACCGGGCGTCGCCGCTGCCGGCAGCTTCGGAACAAGAGCTGCCAGTCGGTGGTAGAAGTCGTCGCGCATGACCAGGATCACGCTGAGCGGGCCGTGCTCGCCGGCTGCCGTGGTGATGTCGTCGAGCAGGGCCGGGAACTCCTGCGGCCGGCCGTCGGCGCCCTGCACCAGGAGCTCTTCGAACTGGTCGATGACCAGGAGGACCCGCTGGTAGTGGGGCTCGCTCGCCAGCTTGCGGGCGGCCGCAGCAGCGATTGCTTGCCTGGGCCGGAAAGCCGAACGACCGAACAGGGTGACCGCCGCGTCCTTCTGCGGAACCCAGTGACAGCACCCGTGTACTCCGTGGCGTTTCCCGCAGCCGGACGAAGGCCACGTCCTCGGCCTCGGGTGCACGCCACTCCTCTACGCGTCCCTCCAGCCCGTCCGCACCGGCCACATGAGGGAAGGTCGCCCACACCGGGTCGCCCGCACCGGATCCGGCCGCCCGAACCACGTGCGCACACGTGACCAGTACGTCCTCGGCCACCAGGAAGCCCGCACCCGCCACCTGCCCGTCCCGCGCCGAGGATCTGCGCCACCGCTGCCTGCAGGTCGGACGGCGTGCCGCCCTCCGCCCCCTTTCCCGGTGCTAGCCATCGTCGTTCTGCCAGGACGCCGACACCTGCAGATGACAGTTCGCCCTGCTCTTGGTGATCACCGCGCCGGCTTCGACGGCGAGGTCCACGCCGAACTCGATGGTGATCTGGTCGGGCCGGGCCTTGCGCAGCTGGTCGAGGGCCACCTGCGCGACCCGGGTGACCGGCTCCAGAGCTTCCTGCAAGGTCTGCGGTACCTCACGCACGGCGTCCCCGATGCGGCCTGCTTTCACCGGCTCCTCGATGCCGGCTGTCGTCTCCACCAGTACAGAGCCCCCGCCATCCAGTGGAATCCGTGCCAGAGGTGTCACCGTGCCTCCTAGGTCACTCGCGGGCAGATCAGGGGTCGCGCCCAGCATCCGGTGTCCGGGCACGGTCCGCAGCGCGGCATGGGCCGTACGAGGAGCCAGGACCGCTGCGGGCGAACGGGTTCGGAGCGCAGGCTCTGCCATGACGTCTCGCCCTGGGGTCCGCCTGCCCGGCCCCCTTTCGAACGGGTGCCGGGCAGGTGGGCCGAGCCAGACGGCACTTTGACGGCCGCAATGGCGCCACACCGCGCCGCGGGGGCCGCGATGACAGCCGGAGTCGGCATCACCCTGCCGGGACTATTCGGCCGTCCGGGCCGCGACAGCCCGCGGCGGTGTGGCGGGCGGGGGCGGCAACCCGGTACGGGGTCGCCCGCGTGAGCGGACCGCTTTTCGTAAACCGCCATTCGACTGGAATCTCCCCGCGTTCGGACGTGTGCGCGCATCATCGGGCCGCCGCTCTGTGAAGCTCGACGAGACTGGCGGCCGTGGGGAGCCGGAGTGGTTCCGAGCCGCCGCTGTCCCGAAACGGAAGGTCAGCCGCGACCATGCTCATCAACCAGCTCGCGCTCGTGTCCGAGACCAAGATCAACAAGATCAACCCCTCACAGATCACCCGGGTCGCCGCCGCGCTCCAGAAACAGGCGACTCGCGACTTCGGACCACTGTGGCAAGTGAACGCGACGGTGGACGCCTTCGACAGGCTGGAGGACGTTCCCGTCGGGTACTGGCCGCTGATCGTGGTCGACGACGTACCTGACGCGGCGGGGTACCACACGGACGAGAACGGCCAGCCCTTCTCCCTGATCGAGTTCAGCGACAGCTGGTCGCTGACCGCCAGCCACGAGATGCTGGAAATGCTGGCCGACCCGTTCGGGAACCGCCTGGTGTCCGGCAAGTCTCCCCACCCCGAGCAGGGACAGGCCCGGTTCCTCGTCGAGGTCGCCGACCCCTCGGAGGCCGATGAGTTCGGCTACACCGTCAACGGGCTGCTCGTCTCCGACTTCTTCACCCCGCACTTCTACGATCCGGTCACCGTCCCGGGCACGCGCTACAGCTTCGGCGGACACATCGCGGCGCCCCGGACGATCCTGCGCGGCGGATACATCAGCTGGGAGGACGCGGCCACGGGCGAGTGGTGGCAGCAGACCTGGTTCGAGGGCAAGGAGCCGACGTTCCGCAGACTCGGCAAACTGTCGGGCAGCGGCAGCATCCGCGAGGCCATCGACGCCCAGACCAAGACCGTCAGCCGCCTGGCCGCCAGCGGCCCTTCCTCCAAGCCCTTCCTGGCCGCGCGTACCCTCACGGCCCACGTCAAGGAATCCACCGGCGCCCGGGCCGACGATTGGCGCGCCCAGATCGAGCGGCTGAAGGGGGCGAACCCGGCGGCGAAGGCCTTCAAGGCCAAGGACAAGGCCAAGGGGAAGAAGGCGAAGTGAGAAGGACGATCGTTCCCCGACGGCCCTCGGCCCGCCTGCCAGGGAGGCCGTCGTGAGTGAGGACGCCCAGCAACGCAAGGAGCGCGCGGATCGCCTGCGCGAGATGATCCAGCGGCCCGGGGCCAAGCCCGAGCCTCCGGAGCAGGAGAGCCTGAAGGAAGGCGTCGAGCGCCGCATGCGAGAGCTCGACGAGGCCGATCGCGAGAACCGCCGGAATCGCCGGAATCACCAGGACGATCAAAGCAGCCCGGAAACCGGGGGCGAAGACGGCGAACCCTGAGAGCACCGGGACGTTCAGCGGCGAAGCGGGACCCTGTCCGAGGTCGGGATGCGCTGGTCCTGATGATGGCCGTCGTCGTCACCGCGGACGCAGGTGGAGGTACGGCGGCCGCGAGGTCCCACCGGCCGGGACGCCATCGCGTCGAACGCCTCCGCGCGCACCGACCGGTCCCCCTCGGTGCGGGCCTGCGCGCCGGGCGTACAGGCTGTAACCGGGGCCGGCCACGGCCGGTACGGCACGCGTCTGCGATCGTCACCGATTCCGGGAGCGGGACGGTGCTCGCCTCGACCCGGACGGTGTGGCCGTCCCAGTCCCGCTCGCAGTCGGACGCCTGTCCATCCCCCGCCACCTCCAGGCGTTCTCCCTCGATCAGCTCCCAGCCGAGACTGCGCTCCGGGCCCGTCCAGCCGCACGAACACTCCGCGTGCAGCAGGGACGCCCGCGGGGTGCGCCGCCGGAAGCCGGCGACCGCCCGCATACGCGGCGGCCCAGGGACCCGGCGCCGAACACTCCCTAGCTGACCGCGCCGGCCCGGCCCGCGCGCGGCGTGACGAGCCGCCGGGCTCCGCGGGCCAGGGCGTACGTGCCCAGGGCCGCCGCCGGGACGGCCGTGACGGCGACGGCGGCCCACTCGCGCGCGTAGTGCGCGGCTTGCGTGGGGGTGCGCTCGAAGGTGATCATCGGACCCCACGTGTAGTAGCCCCAGACCATGATCAGCTGGGAGAGCACGGCGCGCAGGACGGCGTGCACCGCCGTCGGTGCCGTGGCCGAGACCAGCAGTACGACGGCCGCGTACGGCACGTACCCGGAGGCGAAGCGACTCGCCGCGGTCACGTTCAGCCCGTCCCCGTCGCCCGCGACCGCGATCCAGGCGGACAGGGCCCCGGCCGCCAGGCCGACGACCGCGGTGACGGCCGCGTGCCGCGCACCCTTGTTCATCTCGTTCTCCTCACCTGCCGCGTGCGTACCGGTCTCCCCCCACCCTCCGCGGCCTACGTGCGCGGAGAATGACGGGAATGTGACCGTTTCGTCACGGGGTGGGCGTGGAGAGCGGCTCCGACTCCTGCGCGGCACACCCCTCGGCGGCCACGTCCTCGGCAGCCCGGTCCTTCGCCGGCCGGTCCTTCGCCGGCTGTTCCTTCGCGGCGCGGCGCCCCAGGGCGTCCTCGTCCGTGTCCGCGTCGTACGTCACCAGCCCGTAGCACCGGACATCGACCGTGATCGCAAAGCGTTCCGGGCCGTGGACAGCGGACACCGGCCGACGCGGAGTGCCGCCGTCCCTCAGCCGTCAGGGGCGATGGGCCGCTCGTGGTACCGCCACGGGAACCGTCCCGCGCCGAACGGGATCCAGCCATCCGATTCCATCCGCTTGTGTCCAAAAGAAGACGCCCTCACCCCACGCCGAGATCACCACGACGCGGGTCAAGGGCATCCAGCCATGTTCGAACCACGGCCCAGGGCGGCACCCGCGCCCGACTGCGGAGTTGCGCGTGCCCTGGCCCCGAGCCGACGGGTCACCTGGAGGGTTCCCGTCGGCCGGGGGTCGGTGCTACCGCACCAGCTTGGCGTCGGCCCAGTCGGCGTGGTCGCTGTTGATGCCGTCACCCGCGTCCGTCACCTTCAGCACCAGCGACTTCACACCGGCAACGCTGACGTCGACGGACTGCGTGGCGCTCGACGGCGTCATCACCGACGGGCTCTCGTACAGCTTGACGCCGTCACCCCACACCTCGAACTTGACCGTCGCGTTCGCCGCGACCTCGTCATCGACACCGATGTCCGACCGGAACCGCGAGTAGCCGCCGTTCAGGGAGTAGGTGATCGTGCTGTTCGCGTGCGTGCCGATGCCCTTCGCGTACGCGGTGCCGTTCAGCTTGATGGGGTTCGAGTCGACGCTCTTGTCCTTCTGAACGGTGCCCGATCCGGCCGTGGGCGTACCCGTCCAGTTCAGGTCGCTCAGGGCCGTCGGCGCCTGCGGGTTCCCGATGAGCTTGGCGCCGGCCCAGTCGGCGTGGTCGCTGTTGATGCCGTCACCCGCGTCCGTCACCTTCAGCACCAGCGACTTCACACCGGCAACGCTGACGTCGACGGACTGCGTGGCGCTCGACGGCGTCATCACCGACGGGCTCTCGTACAGCTTGACGCCGTCACCCCACACCTCGAACTTGACCGTCGCGTTCGCCGCGACCTCGTCATCGACACCGATGTCCGACCGGAACCGCGAGTAGCCGCCGTTCAGGGAGTAGGTGATCGTGCTGTTCGCGTGCGTGCCGATGCCCTTCGCGTACGCGGTGCCGTTCAGCTTGATGGGGTTCGAGTCGACGCTCTTGTCCTTCTGAACGGTACCGAAGTCGCTTCTCGCGTCGCTCCAGGTGAGATCGCTCAGATCGGCCGTCTGTCCGTTTCCGCTGGTGGCGGTGGTGACGTCGACGGCACTTCCGGCCCCGGAGGAATTCCCGGCGGCGTCAACCGCCTTCACCGTGAACGTGTAGGGCGTCGAGGCCGACAGCCCCGTCGCGGTGAAGCTCGTACCCGTCGACGAGCCGACGAGCGTGGTGCCGCGGTAGATGTTGTAGCCGGTCACGCCGACGTTGTCGGTCGAGGCCGTCCACTTCAGGTCCACGCTGTTCGACGTCACGTTGCTCGATGCGAGGTCGGCCGGCGCCGTGGGGGCCTCGGTGTCGACCTCCGAGGTCCCGGCGGTCGCGGTCACCGTCGCGCCCCCGGCCACCGGCACGGTCACGTAGGACACGGTCTTGCCGTACAGCGACTTGGTCTGCGGCGTGTACGCGGTGCCGTTCACGGTGATGCTGGCGGGGGTGCCGTAGAACTGGGCTTCCCAGTTGACGGTGCCACCGGAGTTGTTGGTCAGTGTGGAACCGGTCGTACCGGTGTGCTTGAGCTTCAGGTCGTTGTCACCGACCTTGATGTGGTCGACCTCCGCCCACGGCGTCTCGGACGTCAGCCGCGAGATGGTGGCCACCTTGTCCTTCGGGGCGTCCGGCTGCACTCCCATCATGCCGTCGATGACGCTGCTGACCGCCAGGAACGAGATCTCCGGGTAGGTGTTCTTGCCGGTCATGAGCTTCTTGAGCCACGCCCAGCCCTCCGCGGACCGGTTGTACTGGTAGTACATCTCCGGCAGGTAGGAGGTCGCCTCGACGTTGAGATCGTCATCGTTGGCGGCGATGAAGTCGAGGTAGCTCTCGGTCCTGGGGCCGTGGTCGCCCAGCCCGGTCAGCATCATCAGGAAGCTGGCTTCGTGCCCCCAACTGCTGTATCCCGTGCCGGCGGCGTTCTTGCCACGCATGTAGCGGTTGTTCGAGGCGTCCCACCAGTTCTTCTCGAACTGGTCACGCACCCGCTGCGCGCGATCGGCCCACTTCGTGCTGTTGGCGTTGTCACCCTTCGCCTTCAGGATCTCCGAATAGGCCAGCATCGACTGGTACTGGTACCCGAGCGAATCGCCCGCGGAGACGAGGTTCTCGTTCGGGAACTCGAAGTAGGTCGCCGTGTACTCCCCCGGCTGCTTCTTCGAAACCGGCTGCTCGCGGGCCGGGTCGGCGTCGTTCCACTTCACCTCGTGGCCGTCCAGGAAGGACCCCATCGTCGAATCGTAGTACGCGGAAAGCGTCGGATCGTTGATCCAGTCCGAGTTCCCGGTCCACTGGTACTGCTTGTAAGCCTTGGCCATCAGGTTGAACGGCGACGGCAGTTCCCGGAATCCGGTGCCATCGATGTAGTACATGGCTCCGTAGGGGCTGTGCGCCCACAGCGGCCAGCCGTTCTGACCCGGATCGTCGGCATCGGCGGCGAACGTCTTCACCATGTTGAACGTCTCGGCGTCCAGGCCGAGCGCGTGCGCGCCGTCCGACTGGTGGGAGATGTCGCGGTTGTAGTAGGACTCCCGGTTGGTGTAAGCGCCCCAGTAGCCGGGCTGCACCGTCGTGTGCGTGGAATTCTTGAGGCGCCACCACTCGGGTTCGTGCCCCATCATCGGGTTCCCCGGGTAGAACGTCATGCCCAGGGCCCGGTCCTTGCCCCATTTGAAGCCGTCGTTCAGTGTCGCGTTCGGAGAATTCAGGGTCAGGGTGCTGGTGGGCGCCCCCACGTATCTCTGGACCGTGATCCTGTCGACGCGCGGCACCTCGCCGGTGGACGTGGCCGTCAGCTCGATGGTGTCACCGGCCTTGAGCGCCACTTTGCTCGACGTACGCGTGTCGATGCTCATCGGGTCGGTGTAGTCACGGCCGTACCGCTGGGACGTGGCCCAGGAATCCACGGGGTTGGAGTTCACGGAGAGCTTGTAGGTCACTCCGTTCGCCACATTGCCGTTGTAGCGCGTGATGAGGTCGTAGTCTCCGTCAGCGCCACTGAAGGTTGTTCTGGCGGTGCTCGTCTGCCCTGAGGTGCCCCGGGCATAGGTGACGTTGTCGACCGATGTGCCGTTCCAGGTGTGGTTCACGGTTTCTGTCGCGAAATTGGTCAGCGACATGTTCTCGATCTCGAATACGTAGGGCCCTGCCAGCGACCCCGCCATCGCAGGAGTGCTGGGGATGGCGATCGCGGTGCCGGCTGTTGCGAGCACGGCGGACAGTACACAGGCGAGTCGACGCATGTGTGATTGGTCCTCTCCAGTGGGGGGGTGTTTCATTCGGGGGCGGCCAGTGTCGACCGCCCGTCCGTGGCGGCGTGGAACATGCCGGGCCAGAGCAGTCCCGGCGGCTGTCGGCGGTCCGGGCCACGCGCTTTCGCGCATGCCGCCGATCACGTTGTCCCGGAAGTCACCCGACCGGGCGGCGGGGCGCCTCCGGAGCCCTGTCAGCGTGAGTGCGGTGCGACCGCCTCCGATCGCTTCCATGCCGAAGCACGGCCGGGGTGCCTCTGGCCGGACGAGGTCACCTGAGCCGTGGACGCGGGCGCTCGCGTTCTGCCGCCGCTGCTTCGCGTCCGCCATCGCGGGGCCGGAAGGATCGGGACGACGAGCAGCACGGGCATCGAGGGGGTTCCTCACGACCCTCGGGGTGCCTGTGCCAAGGGGCGCGGGAGAGGGAACAGCGGCCACCGCGACGGACTCCGCGGCGGGAGACTCGTAACTCCTTTCATCGAACGGCATGTTGGAAGAAGTTGAACTGTGTTGCCTCTTGATGAGCGATGTCAATGGTTGCGTTGAGGTCGATCGCGTCGGCTTCGCTCGCGCGCCGGCCGGGCATCCCGGTCCGGGCGCGTCGCCTCGACGCCCCCGGACCCGATGGCGTCGGCCTCGGCGACTGCCGTATCTGCAGGTCAGCGGCTCGAATCGCCCGGAGGACATCTGCGCCTCCGAGGCAGCCGGGGCGGAGTGACCGCACCTGCCGCAGCGCGAGCAGCCTTGGACCAACCGTCGGCTTGCACCAGGTGAATGACGTGGTTGCAGAAAATTTTCGCAGCTGTATTGCATGCCGTGACAAGCATGGGTAGCTTCTGGCCCGTAAGGCTCGTCGGCTCGTCTACGCACCCGTCAGGAGAAGCCCACGTCCGCTCTCGCCTCCCTCGCCCCGCCCGGGAACCCGCCTCGGCCGGCGGCACCTGGTCGATGAGTGGCCGCCCGTGGCCACCGTCAGCGCGCTCGGAGTCGTGGCCGGGCTGCGGCGGGACTGCGCGAGACGGGGCATGCGCGAGACGGGGCATGCGCGCGCCCGTACTTGCGGTCGGCGACGACGCGCCGGGCTTCTCGATCAGGACGGTGCGCTTCGCGATTCCGGCGTCGTGCGCCACGACCCGACCGGCCGCCACCAGCGCCTCGAGCTCGTCGCCGGTGCGCTCGCCGATCAACTGCTCGAACGCGTGGACGCCCGCCTGGCGCCGCGTCCGGACGTAGGAGGCGCCGGCTTCGGTCAGGCACACCAGCGTGACCCGCTTGTCGGACGCGTCGCCCCGCCGCTCGACCAGGCTGGACTCCTCCATCACCCGGATCACGGCAGTATCCGCCCGGGTTGATTCCCGGAGAACCGGGGTTACGAGCCTACGGGTGGCGTGGGACCGGTTCGCAAGGACGGGCCGGTGTCGGGGTGGTAGCTCAGGCGTGTCGTCCCACGAGGCGGTGCGCGCGTCGGTGCGGGTCGCGCCGTCCAGGCGGAGCGCCAGTGAGGGCTCCGCGGCGGAGGGCACCTGTGCGGGTGCTCCCGTCATGTCGGCGGCCATGGCCGCGATCCCCGCGGAGCCGGCGGCCGGGGCGGGGCGGGGCGGGCCAGCGACTTGTGCACGAGGCGACGGGTGGGTGCGGCCTCCCACGGCGTGCGTTCCGAAGATGGCCGCCGTCACGGACAGTTGCCGTGCCCACGTACCGGTCCGGGGGCCGCTCGTCCGCGTACGCCGTGCGTGGGAGGAGGCCGTTCTCAGCGGGGGCGGACCGCGATGGCCGCGACCGGGCAGGCCCGTGCGGCTTCGCGCACCAGGGGGTTGCCGTTGCCGTCCTCCCGGCCGGACAGCACCTCGCTGAATCCGCTGTCGCCCTGGGTGAACACGTCCGGGGCCGTCAGGGCGCACTGGCCCGCTCCGATGCAGCGGCCGGTGTCGATCGCGATGTGGACGGGACGCACGGCTCTCACCAGGCCACGGGGAGCTGGACGATGCCCTGGATGGTGTCGCCCGGCTTGAACGGGATCTCCTGCGCGGGAGCGTCCAGCCGGAGCCCGGGAAGCCGGGTGATCAGGGTGCCCAGGGCGATCTCCATCTCCGCGCGGGCCAGGTTCTGCCCGAGGCACTGGTGGATGCCGAAGCCGAATCCGATGTGGTGGCGCGCCGAGCGCTGCCAGTCGAGCACGTCGGGGTGGGGGTAGACGCTCTCGTCGCGGTTGACGAGGGAGAGGGAGAAGACCACGCCGTCGTCCTTGCGGATCGTCTCCCCCGCGATCTCGATGTCCTCGCGGGCGACGCGCAGCATGCCTTCGACGATCGACAGGTACCTCATCAGCTCCTCGACGGCCGTCGGTACGAGCGAGGGGTCCGCCCGCAGCTCGGCCAGCCGCTCGGGGTGCTCCAGCAGGGTGTAGGCGCCCAGCGAGACCATGTTGGCCGTGGTCTCGTGGCCGGCGATGAGCAGGATGAACGCCAGCCCCGCCAGTTCCCCGGCGTCGAACTCGCCCACGGCGGTCTGCTCACGGATGATGTCGTCGAGCATGCCCTCGCCCGGCTCCGCCTGCTTGGCCTCGATCAGTGCCCGCAGGTAGTCCTCCAGCCGGTCCCTCGCGTCCTCCACATCGGACAGCTCGGGGCCGCGCAGCAGCCGGCGCGACTGCTCCTCGAAGAAGGAGTGGTCCGCGTACGGCACGCCGAGCATCGAGCAGATGACCTTCGACGGCATCGGCAGGGCGAATTCGCCCACCAGTTCCACCTTCGGGCCCCTGGCGATCATGTCGTCGATCAGCTGGTCGACGATCTCCTGGATCCGCGGACGCATCGCGTGGGTGCGCTTGAGCGTGAAGCCCGGGATCAGGAGCCGGCGCTGGCGGTTGTGCTCGGGGTCGTCGACGCCCAGCAGCGGCGTGCGTCGGCGCAGCAGCCCGACGTAGCGCTCGGAGGGCACGGGGAACGCCTCGTTCTCGCTGTCACTGGACAGCCGCGCGTCCCCCAGCAGCGCCCTCGCGGCGGCGTGTCCGGTCACCGCCCACACCGAACGGCCGTCGAAGAACGTCACCCGCTTGAGGGGGGCGCCGCCCCGGAGCGGGTCGTAGGCGGCCGGCGGGTGGTAGGGGCAGGTGCGGTCCTCGGGGAACGCGACGGGCTCGGTCATCGGGCATCCTCACGCAGACGGGCGGCGGGCGGCACACCCGCCGCCCGCAGCGTGACCGGCACCGGCTGTGTGGCGCTGAAGCGGGGCCGGTCCACGTACCGGTGAACCCGTTTCCGGTGGCAGCACCGGCCGGAGCCCGCCGTGGCCGCACCTGCTCAACGGGGGTGGCCGAGACGGTGCTCACGCAGGTCCCGGATGTACCCGTCGAAGCCCGCGGCGTCGTTGCTGTGCGGTTGCCCGCTCGGAGTGCATCCTGCGGGCCGCGCGCCCGCGGGCGGCTGCGGGATTCTGCGGATCGACCTGGATCACCGCCTCCTGCGCGCCCCAGCGGCTGCGTACCGGGATGCCGGGAGGACCGCGCGGGTGGCCGGGTCACCGCCTCTCCAGGACGGACAGAGGCCGTAGGCGACGTTCACTCGGCCCGGAGCCACGCCCTCTCCCGTGAACCGCAGGTCGATCGTCCCCTCGGGCACCCTGTCTCCAGCCGCCCGGACGCCGCAGGCACTCGCACACCAGCGCCCGTGCCCTGGTCCCCAACCGCGGCGATGCCATCGCCGAGCGGTCGAGGGATCACCGTTACTCCACCAACCGCCACGTCGTCCTCGACGCCGGCACCCGCCCCGTCGTAGCCGTCGGCCGGACGACGGTGATCGCGGACGGTGGCTACCGGGTACCGGGGCACCGGCCATGAACTGCCGCAACCGCTGATGGTCAGCCCCATAGACGTTCGGCCATCGGCTGCATCGACTTGCGCCGGCCGTCCAGCAGCAGACCCCGCAGATACAACTGGCCCTTCTGAGTCCTGCCGGCACCCGGATGGCCGGCGCGAGAGCGTTGAGGTAGAGGTCGCCTGCGCAGTCGAGGGCTTCCTCCGGGGAGCCGGCCGGCAGTCCGCTGGACAGGATGTTGTCCCGGTAGCTGTCGTTGCTGGCCAGATAGAGGGCGAAGCCCCAGGTATGTAGTACGCCGGTGAAACGCAGTCGGCACAGCGGCAGGCTCTGCTCGCCGGGCAACTCGGGTGCCACGTAGGCGAATCCTGCGCGGATCGCCGCACTGGGCCCGGACGGCTTGCGGGACGCCGAACGGTCGGGGCGGCCGAAGATCTACGGGCCCGAGGTCCGCATAGCGATCATGACCACAGCCGCCGCACCCGGAGGCGACCTGGTCGCACCGGGCCGTCGCCCAGCACGTGGCCAGCGCCTGCTTCGTGTCGCTCTCCACCTCCCAGGTCGGCAGGCTCCTGGCCGGTCTGGACCTGAACCCGCACAAGGTCCGTGGCCGGCTCACCCGCCGGACACCCCCGACTTCTGGCTGCGAGCGTCCGCGGTGTGCGCCCTCTACCTCGATCCACCGCAGGGAACGGTGGTGCTCTCCATCGACGAGAAGACCCCGATCATCGCCGCCCGTTCACGCTGCCATCCCGGTCGTCCAGCACGCCCCGGTAAACCGCCCGGCAGGAGTTCGCGTACCGGCGTCACGGCACCGTCTCCCTCATCGCCGCTCTCGACGTGCGCACCGGTGAGGTCCTCACAGAGGTGATCGCCCGCAACAACGCGGCGGCCTTCACCGCCTTCCTGGAGCGACTCGACCGGGCGATCGCTCCTGTCAAGGAGATCCACGTCATGCTCGACAACGGCTCCTCCCACACCGCCAAGCACACCAACTGTTCTTCTCCGCCCTGACCCGCCGGGCCCTGCGGCACGGCAACTTCCCCAGCCGGGGCGACCTGATCTAGAAGCTGGAGGCATACGTCATCGGGCACAACGAGACCGCCAAGCCCTACCGATGGACCTACGAAGGCACCCCCCCCTCAAGGCCGCCTGATCAAAACCTCTCCATGAACTTCTGCGGAGCAGCACTAGGTTCTGCCTCCTGGTCAGCACCGCACCCGACGAGTGCACGATGAGATGCCTGCCTTCCAGACCCTGGCAGCCGGACGACGCAAGAGGCGTCGAATGATGGGGCGCCCTGCACCTTCTCCCCTTTCTTGAGGCGCCGTGACCGACTACGTGCAGGCCGCTATCGACATGCTCGGCCACCCGCAGGCCGACGGCGCCACCCCCGCGGCCTGGCTGCGCCTGGAAGGCGAGCTCGGACGGTCGCTGCCTGCGGACTACAAGGCGATCGCTGATGCGTACGGGGCCCGCCAGATCAACCATCACCTCTACCTGGACCGTCCGAGCGATGGTTGGCATGACCTCGGCGCAATGGATGCGGCGTACGTCCCAGCTGTGGTCGCAGGAGGAGCGGGTGAGGGTGGGTGTGGAGTCCCCTGTCGATCCCCGTGTCATCCTCGGCCTTCCGGAGATCACCTTCGGCACGGCCGAGGGCCTCATCCCCCTCGCGGGCACGATCAGGAGCACATGATCTTTTTGGCGCCACAGGTCCATGGCGTGCCCGACGGGATCGCCGTACTGAGCAGGGAAGGTGCGTGGGCCGACTACGGCCCACCGCGAGGCATGTAGACGGGGAAGGCGCAGCCGCCTCAGGCCGGCGTTCAGGATCCTCGGATCCACATGAGGATGCCGGCGAGGCGGAGTGCGGCCTGGTAGGCGATGGCGAGCTTGTCCGTCCGCATGGCCAGACCGCGCCATTGCTTGAGCCGGTTGACTCATCGTTCGACCCCGTTGCGCGGCTTGTACGCCTCGGCGTCGAAGGTCGGCGGGCGACCGCCGGCGCTGCCTCGCCGTCGACGGTGACCGACTTGGTCGCGGAACGCGGATGCCAGCCATGACGGCCTCGAACGCTGGGGCGTCACCTGCCTCCTGGCTCCGGCTGCGTGCTGGTGGGCCCGGTAGATGGTGGAGTCCACCGACACCATCCAGCCGATGTCATCGCCGGCATGGGCGGCTGGCAGAACAGCGGCGAGAATCCGTTCCCACGTGCCGTCCACGGCCCACCGCATCAATCGCTTGTGGGCGGTCTGGAACGGACCGAGCTCGTCCGGCAGCAGGTCACCAGGTGCCACGACCGTGGTCGCCATGCGCGTTGCATCCGCAACTCTTCTGCATGATCGACTAGTTGCGGATCACTATCCAGACCCGCCGCCCATTCCTGCGCGGCGAACCCAGGCGACCACCGGCCAGTGTCCCCCGCCCATGGACCCGCTCCCCGATCACCACGCGCGCCAGGAGGGCATCCAGCTGGAGAGATGTATGCCAGGGATGCCCTGGGTGGACTCGTTTTCACCGAGAATGAAGTCTCGGTCGCGCCTGGGCTCGGTGACCTTTGAGGGCGCCATCCCCCGGATGCGATCGATGCCGGTTCGTGACTTTCTCCCCGACTGCGAAGGGGACTGAGCACTTAACCTGATCAAGTTCA
Source organism: Streptomyces sp. NBC_01276 (assembly GCF_041435355.1). GTDB lineage: Bacteria > Actinomycetota > Actinomycetes > Streptomycetales > Streptomycetaceae > Streptomyces. The sequence continues at coordinate 439,804 of NZ_CP108443.1, read as the reverse complement.
AAAAGATGTTGGGGTGGGCCGGATGTGTCATCGCATTCGGGAATCATCAAGGGGGTCCAAGACATGAAGCTCAAGCGCATGGCCGTCGTGGCGGCCGCTGCTGTGGTGGGGCCGACGGCGTTGGCAGTACCCGCCATGGCCCAGGACAAGCCGGCCGTTTCGGTTCCGGACACGGCACCGCAGACCGATCCGCAGGACACCGCGCAGTCCGGTTCGCGAAACGACGCTCCGCAGGCGGCGCCGGCAGGACAGAGGGTGGCGCCTTCTGCGGGTTCAGGGGAAGCGAAGCAGACCGTGGCGAGCCCGCGGTACCGCAACAACGGGCCTGCGGTGTCCCTGACCGGGGTTCCGAAGAGCTTCACCCCCGGTGGAGACTGGACGAATCTGACGGTGAACGTCGACAACCGGGGCGGACTCCCGGTCGACGACTTCGTGGCCGCTGTCACCGTCTCCCAGTACGACGGCATCGTCCAGGCCAAGCACCTCCAGGCCGAGATCCGCCAGGCTGACGGCACGTGGAAGCGCACGACCCTGCGGCTCGACCGCGGCAGCAACTACTACGAGATCGACTCCGACAAGAAGTCCGTCGCCCCGGGCCAGGCCTACTCCGTGGACTTCCGGATCCGCTTCACCGCCGACACCCCTGCCGCACCGATCGAAATCTCCGTCGGCGGCGAAGGTACGGACGATGGCGGTCAGGTCGTCTCCCGCTACTCCTTCTTCGACAGCCGAGTCGGCGAAGCCAAGCCCAATGAGGGCGGCGGCCAGGAAGTACCCGTCTTCACCGGTCCTAAGCTCGGCCTGACGGGGCTGCCCCAGGCCGGCTTCAAGGCGGGCGCGGACTGGAGCGATTTCTCGCTGCACGTCGACAACTCCGGGCATGCCGCGATCGACGACTACCAGCTCGACCTGGCCCTCTGGGTGAAGGACGGCTTCTTCAAGGAAGGCGACATCAAGCTCGAGGTCTACGCTCCCGACACCAAGGGCGTCTGGGCCTGGCACCCGGTCCTGTCCGACGGATCGGAGGAGGTCTGGGTCCACGAGCTGGCCACCGTGGACATCGAGAAGAACGAAACCTTCGACCTCAAGCTCAGGCTGAAGTTCGACGCCAAGACCTCCCCGCACGACATCTCCCTGCACACGAGCGGCCAGAACGGGTGGGGTGAAGGCTCGGTGCACTCCGAGGACGTGAGCCACGCGTCCAAGGTGACCGCCGCGGGTTCCGCCCAGACGCCCGCGCCAGACGGAGGCACCCCAAAGCCGGACACCGGCAACAAGCCCGACGGCGGCACCGGCACCGGCACCGGCAACCAGACCAAGCCTGATGGCGGTGCCAAGCCGGCGGACAACACGAACCACGGTGGACCCGGCAGCACCACTGGCAGCGGCCAGCTTGCCGAAACCGGCACCGACGCCGCCACCGCCTGGGCGCTCGGCGGTGCAGGCATCGCACTTTCCATGGGAGCCGCGTTCGTCGCCGGAACCGGACGCCGTCGCCGCACCACCGCCTGAGCTCCATGCTCCCGGGTGCCGTCCTCCCCTCCCGCGCGTACCGGGCCGGGGAAGGACGGCACCCAACTACCGGCAACCCGCCCCGGCGCTGCAGTTGCTACAGCGTGGGGCATCGAACCCTCCCCTCAGCGACACCGCGCCCGCCCACCCGCCCCGGAGGGTTTGTCAATCGAACGGTGTAACGAGGGTGGTTGGAGTTACTGGCGGGCTGCGGAGAGTCGGCCGCCGAAGGTGATGTCGAAGGCGTTCAGCGCGGTCTTCCAACGCAGCTCCAGTGGGCCTGCCCCATTCCCGGTGGGGTCGAGCGACATGATCGCCATGTAGACGCACTCAAACACTGCGGTCTCGTTCGGGAAGTGCCCGCGGGCCTTGACCGCCCGCCGGATCCTGGCGTTCACGGACTCGATCGCGTTGGTGGTGCAGACGATGCGACGGATCTCGGTGTCGAACCGGAGGAACGGCTTGAACTCCTCCCAGCCGTTCTCCCGCAACCGCACGATCGCCGGAATCGGGAACGATCATGTTTCCGGCATCGATGAACCACAACGAGCCTTGGTCCCAGGTGAGGGACTTGCGAAGCGCGGCCAGTGGTTGCGAACGCCCCCGACGGAAGGTGTTCGGATGCCGAGGTACGCCCCCGACAAGACGTCGACGTCGGTGAAGAAGAGGTACTCGACCACGTCCGGCAGGCCCTTCAGGCCGTCGCCGACGAGCATGAGGACGTCGTTCACGCCGCGGTTCTTGATTTCGGTGAGGATGTGCATCCAGTGCTTGGCGCCAGGAAGGCGGGTCCGCCGGCACTCGTCGAGAGCTTTTGCCCCTGGTGCGGGTTTCCCAGGCCGTCAGGCTGGACTTCAGGTTCTCGTCCAGGGATTCGACCATGAGGTAGTTGCCCCGTGGACTGGTCGCCGTGTTCGACCAGTAACCGCCAGCCTGCTTGGCCGTGGGATAGGCGTGGGCGTCGCGGGGGCGGCCGGTGGCGGTGTCCAGCAGGCGGGTTTACCCGTCGTCCGTGCTCACTACCTCCCCGCGGCGCCGGCTGATCGCCCTCTCCGGGCACCCGATGCCGTCGATGATCCCGGTCTGTCCGCCGGCTCCGAGGTGGCCGATGACCTCGGCGAGGGTGCGGAGCAGGAGGCCGGCCGCGATGGTGCAGCCGCGTGCTGCGAGCAGGGGCCGCACTTCGCCGATCGCCCGGGTGATGGTGGAGCGGTCGACGCCGAACCAGCAGGCCAGCACGTCGTGGGTGGCACCGTGGCGAAGGTGGACGAGTGTGGCCAGGAGGCCGTCGATGAAGACCAGCCGGTCCTTTGCGCCGGCGCCGACGGCCCGATTCCGTGGCTTGGAGTCCAGTCTCGCCTGGTGCCGTTCGTGTCATAGCGGGCCGATCTCGGCGACGAGTTCGGCGATCACATCGGCCGACAACCCCGTGATCCTCCGGTCGCTGATGATCGCCGCACGACACCCGTTCCCCACCACACGAACATGATCAGGGATCACGATCCAGCGTCGCACCGCCAACCATGCACGAGCTCGCAAGGGCTGTCCGCCGTAACTGATCTTTGGCACGAGACTGGTCGGCTGAGATCGGATCCTGGGTCCCACCCTTTGGGAGAGGCGCCGACCTCGGTTCACCCCTGTGACCGCACGACACAGCAGCGGATGGCAGGGCCGTCCTCCCGGCAACGTGTGGATCCACCCGCCCGCGGAGATGAGCAGGGCCCCTGTTATCGTGCGCCGATGTCAATGATCAAGCAGTTCCAAGTGACCTTCGACTGCGCGGAACCTGCGCGCCTCGCCGCCTTCTGGTGCGAGGTGCTGGGGTACGTCGTACCGACAGTCCCGGAGGGCTTCACCACGTGGGAGGAGTACCACCACTCGCTGCCGCCTGAGGATGAGATCTACTTCGCGTGCACTGATCCCTCGGGTGTGGGCCCGCGCGTGCTCTTCCAGCGAGTTCCCGAAGGCAAGGTCGTCAAGAACCGCGTGCATCTCGATGTGCGGGTCGGCACCGGCCTCGTGGGTGACGAGCGCCTGGCCACACTTGAGGCCGAATGCGCACGGCTGATGGCGCTCGGCGCGAAACACGTGCTGACGCAGCGCGCCGATGGCGTCAACGAGTCGTGCATCACGATGCAGGACATCGAGGGCAACGAGTTCTGCCTCGCCTGATTCTCCTCCGAGACTGGGAGGGGGAGCCGTCTCCCGGGGACCTCTCAGGTCCCACATATGGCCGGACCTATCCCGTGAGAGCGAGGTTGTGCAGTCGGGCGATGCCGAGCATGGCGTGTCGGACGCCGTCGCCCTTGAGACGGCAGTCACGGAGGATCTTCCGTCTTGATGCGGGCGAAGACGTCCTCGACGCGGGCCGGACCTGTTTGTGCGAGCGATTATGCTCGCGCTTCCAGCCCGGCAACTCTTCGCCCGGGGTGCGGCGGTGAGGCATGAGAAGGCCGGTGCCCGTATAGCCGCCGTCGGCCATCGTGAGGGTCCTGCCAACGGCGGCCTTCGCGCCAGACTCCTCCCGTGCCCGGCAGTCGTTGCGGTTGCCGGGCAAAGCCTCACCGACCACAACGACCAGGCGGGCATCCGCGTCAATGACGACCTGGTGGTTGGTGGAGTACGTAGTTCTTTGACTGTCGAGCGGGTCGGGCAGAGCCGTCAACCGATCCGTCAACACGGACAGTTCGCGTGTGGCGGGGCTGGGCGACTTGATCAGGCAGACGGTGACAGACTGGCGGCACATCGAGGCTCCGGTGATGCAGGGCGACTTTGGTCGGCCACCCCGTCAACCGGAGCCTCCTTGCGTTCGTGACGGCCTCGCCAGTCCCGTTACCCTCCGGTGACCTGCACCACGCCCACCACCCGGCCCAGGAGGCAGCCCTGGCCCCGGACCGGGGCCGAACAGCCCTCTGGGTACGCCTTCTGGGCTGGCGTCCACAAGACCGGTACGCTGCCGTGGATGGCCTGTGCCGTCGTCGATGCAGGGGGATCGCACATGTCGAACACCGTTGTCATGCTCCTCTCCATCGGCCCGCTCGCCATGGTCCTGGCGATGATCGCCGCGCACGGGTTGGGCGAGAGCAAGGACGCCTACACCGGGGTGGTCACCGGCCGGGGGGTGAGCAGTTCGACCGGTACCTACGGCCCGACGGGCCACTACATGATGCACATCCGCACCGACGAGGGGCGGGAGCTCAGCATCGAGGTGAACAGCCGGACGTATCGGTCGCTCGCCGTCGGCGACCGGGTGGTCAAGGGGTGGGGTAGGCGCTGGCCGGAGCGGTCGGAGTAACGGAGCGAACAGCTCTGCCGCACCGTCCGGCACGCCCTCGCCGCCCGCGACCACCTCACGGCCCTGTACCAGGCACTCGGCTTGCCCGAAGGCCCGCAGGCACGCCGACCGGACGCGGGTCGCACCGGGACACCGCAGACCGCGCGCGGCTCGCGCACCGACACCCTCCGTCAGGCCGGGAACCGCAGCATCGCGGCTGGCCTGCGCGAGGTCTCCTACGCGCCCCACACCCGCCCCTTCGACCTACTCAGGCCGCCCTGACCAGCAACAACCTGTGGCCACGACAACTATGAATCAACCCTGCCGCGTGAGGCGTGCCCGATCGGGGTCCGGGCATGCGCAAGAGAGGAGAACAGGGGGTTGCGGCGTGCGGGCGTGCGGCAGTGGTGGTCTGCGCGGCTTGCGAGACGGAGATGCCCTCTCCGTACTCGTGGCGTACCAGGGTCGCCCTTGAGCGGTTGTTCGGATGCCCGGCAGGCGCGACTGGTTCGACTGGTTCGACTGGTTCGACTACATCGCCACCTGCCGGCAGAGCTGACACCAGGTCAGTCAGTATTCGATGCGGCCCCACGGATGGTCGTCGCAGCCAGTACCGGGTCGACAGAGGGCACCAGTTCCTTCTTGGCGATCCTTGCAAGATGATCCGGAACAATGCCGTCCTTCAAGGCGCCCACGTATTCGATGACCTCGGCAAGAGACAGCACCGGCAACCTCTGATGCAGGATGTGCATTGCATGGATCCGCCCACGAGCAGCCGCAACACCACGGACCTCATCGTGTAGATCATCCACCGCGGTCCGCACAACCTGGCCCCGGATACGGGTTCTGTAGTCCTCCTGCCACCCATCGATCACCGCGGAGACGACGCCGATCTGGTGCAGGCTTCCGTCGAGTCGATCTACCAAGTAGGGCCCGTTCCCGGCAAGCATGAAGTCCGGATTCCGGGTGCGTAGGTACTCCTCGGACGTCCAGGAGACGATCCACACCAGCTCGTGCTCTTCCACTCCCGCGATGGTCATGAGCATCGGGTCCGCGCGCAACGCGCGGTCTGTCTCATAGTCGCGTGCCAGCTGCTCTTCAACGATCTGGACTGCGGCTTCTCGATCGATCACGAGTGCAGCATCGCGCACGGCCTCGCACGGAGACCAGCCGATTTCACACCGACAGAGTCTCAGGGGACCACTGCGTCTCCCATGGCCAGGAGTAGCCGTTGTAGTGCATGAGTTCGGTGAGCGCCTCGTAGCCCACGGCCGCCGCAACCGCGAAGACGGCCGCCCAGAAAATCTCCGTACGGTGCCGCTTCCAGTAGCTCTCAGGCGGTTGGGGCCCGGCGTTCTCGCTGATGGACGCCAGGTCCAGGTCGTTGGGTCGACTGGTGAGGTAGTCCCTCCATTCGTAGAACAGGGCCAATGGCCAGGTACCCACGAAGCTGAAAAGCACCCGAATCCAGGTGAACCCGTGTTCCCGGCGCAGCCAGAATGCCTCCAGCACTCCAGAGAGCCACTGACGACGAGCACGCGGCGGGAAGGCGGCCGCCGGAACTGCCAGCACCACTGTTCCCACCAGCGGCAGCAAGGGCGCAGCCCACCGCCGGAGATCTCGTGTCGCCCAAGAAATCAGCGCAACCGTGTCGCCGAGCAGCAGCAACAGCAGCGGACCGAGACCTATTCCAAGGGTCCACGTCCACTTCACACCGATGCTGAAATTGGCCACCGGGGACTGAGGTGATCCCCAGATGCACGAGACGGGCCCGACCGCTACGGTGCCCGCGAGCGCGAGGCGCACCATCCTGCTCTCAGAGTCGCGCGTAAACCGCACCACGCTCGAGATCAAACTCACCCTTCCACCCTCCCGAACTCGGGCCCGGAACTGGGCGCGGGCATCGGATGGGAAGCGGGGCGTGGCGACCGCCGCGATGAGCGCTCCCGCGCGTCAAGCTCGGCGACGCGCTGGCGGACCGCGCCGAGCTGGTCCGGGTTGATTCGGTAGTAGGTCCGCCGTGGCCGTCCCTTGGTAAGCGGCTCGTCGGCTCCCTCCACACGGACCAGTAGCCATTTAGCGGTTACAAGTCGGCGGAGGACGGGGTAGATGCTGCCGGGCCCGTAGTTGAGCGCTTCAGCAGCCTGGAGACCGTAAAACTCGAAGTTCCGGTCTGCGAGGTGTTGCTCGCACACATAGCGAGTGACGTCGATCGCCACTCTCGTCCACCTGTTGAACGGTTGCATGTTTTCACGATGCCCGTATGCAGTACAAGCTAATCGGACTGTGCGGGCCGAGCTCGCGCAGTTGGCGCACCACCTCAACCAGCGCCTGCAGCACACCCGCCGCGACCGGCCGTCGTCGAGACCCGGGTGCCGAACGAGCGTGCCCAACGTGAAGACAGAGCACATAGCGACCTACCAGGAGGTTCACTTGCCCTGGGATGATGGGGATTCTTGAAAACGGCTGTGACCGCGCTTCCGTGATGGCTACGGCTGGATGCGGTCCAGCGTCTGCTGTTGGATGACCCGATGGAACTCATTGAGGCTGAGCTATTCACGGATCCAGGCAACGACGCGGTTGTCCGCCTGCCGCCACGTCACTTCCCGGGCGTGCTGATCCAGGGGGACTCACTGTCGATCATGCGCGGCGACGTTGCTGAAATCGTGGAAGCCTGCGCCCAGGGCGACGTCGATGACGCGCACGAGGCTGCCACCATCCTGCTGGCCAACCTCGACGAGTTGCTGGCCTGCTACGAAAGCGCGTTGGAGGCTCACGACATCAAGCGCCCCTACTGATCGCCACCGCAGAAGCTGGCATGCCGGATCGTTTCGTCGCGGCACAACTTCTGTATGGGGTTGCGTGAACTGTCGGACGTCCTGTTTCCGGGAATCGAGCTGAGGATCGAGCGGGTGCATGTCGCCGGCCGCACCCTATTTGTGGACGCGGTTGGTAGTGGACCGCCTGGCCGTTGTCCGGACTGTGGCAACGGTGCACGGCGGGTTCACAGCCGGTACTGGCGGCGGCTGGCCGATCAGCCTGTCGGCGGCCGAGAGGTGCTCGTCCGACTACGGGTGCGGCGGTTCCTCTGCGAAATGCCCATGTGTCGCCGGCGGACTTTCGTTGAGCAGGTTGAGGGTTTCACCAGGTCACACGGTCAAGCGGCAGATGTACGGCCGAGCCTCGTTCCGCGTGCTGAGAGCCCGAATCCTCATCCAGCGGTAGTCATCACGGAAGCGCGGTCACAGCCTTGAAAACGGCCGCTGTCGCTCTTCGCCTCACTTCGTCGCCGCTTGAACGGTGTGGGGAATGTGGGGAGCCGGAGAGCATGCGTGGGCCCCGCCGGCCGTCAGGTCGGCGGGGCCCGGTAGTCGTGAACCTCAGCTGGTGGTCAATTGATCAGCCCGCACTTCGAACTCGACGTGTCCTTCGAGCGATTCGAGTCCCCAAGGAGTGACGGAGATCTTGATTGTGTCCGAAGTGTCCGCGGTGTTGCCGGTCGTCAGGATGTCGCAGAGGATGCCGACCTCGACGGGGTAGCGGGTGCCGGGGACCAAGTCGTCCCCTCCGGCGAAGACGGGCCACTTGTCGACGAACGTCCACTGCTGGTGGTGGGCGTCTGTGAAGCGGACCTCGACCAGGCCGGGCTGGGGTTCGTCATCGACCCATCGGACCGCTTCACAACGTAGGAATGCCATGGGCAGACTCTGCCATCAGGGCCTGCAGTCGGCAGCCGGATTTCCGGGCTGCCGGCAAGTTGATGGCGCTGTCATGGAGCCCTGCGGAGTGGGACGACATCGGGAATGCCGGTCGGCATGGAGGGGCGGGCGGCTTCCGGCGTTGCGAGGAGAGCGACGATGGTGACGGGCTTCTGGCAGTGGGGGCAGTCGCGGGTTGCGGTGGGCTCCAGCGGGTCCCGTTCCGGGGCCTGGCGGTAGGCGGATCGTGTCGCGGGTTTGGCCGTCGGCGGCAGGCCGGGCATCACGGGAGGCGAGGCGGCGGGCGGGTGGGGCGTTTCGCCGAGGCGGCGGGCCCGGTCCTGCTCGCGGGCCTGGTCTCGGTAGCGTTCGGCATCCCTGCGGCAGGTCGGGGAACAGTAGACCTGCCGGATGGTTTTGGGTGAGTCGAAGGTGCCGTCGCAGACCGGGCAGGTCCGGCTCTCCATCGCCTTCTCGCTGCCGCGGGCCGCGGTCCGGCACTCGGGCGAACAGAAGATCCGCCGGGGGCGGTGCCCCGCTTCGACCGCGGCCCGGCCGAGCGCGGGATCGCCGGGCTGGAGATGATCGTCGGGTTCGACGACGACCTGGCCGGCGAAGCGACCCGGGTCGCGAACCGGCTCCACGGCCTGCTCACGCAGGTCCATCCATCGCTGGAACGGGTGCTCGGGCCTCGGTTGCAGCACCCGGCAGTTCTGGCCCTGCTGGAACGGTTCGGGTCACCGGCCCAGATCCGCAAAGCCGGCCGACGAAGGCTGGTCACGCTGCTGCGGCCGAAAGCCCCGCGGATGGCCGAGCGACTGGTCGAGGACATCTTCACCGCGCTGGACGAACAGACCGTGGTGGTGCCAGGCACCGAGGCGGCCGCGCTGATCGTCCCAAGCCTGGCCGGCTCCCTCACCGCCGTCCTCGACCAGCGCAAACTGCCGGCCGGGCGGATCGAAGAACTACTGGAGGCCCACCCTCTTTCGAAGGTCCTGATCTCGATGCCGGGAGTCGGCATCAGGACCGGAGCCCGGATCCTCATCGACGTCGGCGACGGCAGCAACTTCCCCTCCGCGGCCCACCTCGCCGCCTATGCGGGTCTCGCTCCGACGACCCGCAACTCGGGCTCCTCGATTCGTGGCGAACAGCCCTCCAGGAGAGGAAACAAGCAGCTCAAACGGGCCTTCTTCCTCTCCGCGTTCGCTGCCCTGTCCGACCCCGCTTCCCGGGCCTACCACGACAAGAAGATCAGTCAGGGCAAGCACCACACCCAGGCCCTGCTCTGCCTCGCCCGACGCAGGGCCGACGTCCTCTTCGCGATGCTCCGCGACGGAACCTTCTACCAACCACAGCCAGCCACTGCTATCAGTCGTTCATCGAGTCGGCATGCCGCCATGAGGACTGTTTACGACCATGGCCAGTGACCCAGCGACAAGGTAGTAGTGATCCGGGAAGTACTCGATGTGCTGGTGCCCGCCGTCGTCCATCTCCGCAATCGACTGAACTTCGTCAGCGAGAGCCGTCAAGCCCCGCCGGTCACCCTCGATGAGTAGAGCGCTGCGCTCCGAATCAACTCGGATACGGACACCCGGGCCGCTGGTGCTCACCACCTCGACGGAAGCCAGTTCAGTGCCCCCGAAGCTCGGTTCAGCCGAGGTGGTGGTTTCCGTGCCGCCCTTTCCCGCGGCGAGGGCGAGGGCCAGGACGACGAGATCCGCCGCACCGCCCGAGACGTCCACCCCATCCTCATCGGGAAAGAACAGAACCCTCATCCGCACAACCCCTTCGGTTCCACAACGCCGACTCAACGATCAAAGCCGTTGCCCCTGGTCAATCAGGCTCTCCCCGGCTCAAGACCAGCCGTCACGGACGTTACCCACCGCTTGACGAAACCCATAGGGGCACCCCCCGACACCACCGACGAGCAGCGGCGCGGCGATTGAGGGAATCCAACCCGGCGGTACCGGCTGCGTAGGCTCCGGGCGTGACTTCGGAGGGTGTAGAGAAGCTGACAGGGCCTCCAGCAGGGTCCGGCGCTCGGCGTACGGGCGGGTCAGGACCTCCTGGCCGTCGAGCTGCAACACGTCGAACACCACCTGAGCGCCATCCGCGACGCCTCCCTCACACCCCTCTTCCAGGGTCGGGCATGGAGTGGTGCCCTCAGCCGCCCAGCAGCTGAGGGCCATCATGTTGGTGGCCGATCAAGCCGGACCGAACGACCGACAGACCTTCAGCCCAAGCTGCGGGTCGCCCGTCAAGCGCAGCTTGCCGCCAAAGAACGCCTCCTCGGGTCGCACTTTCCCTGTGGTGATCGCGTTCAGGGTCTCCGAACCCATGATGAGCGTGACCTCGCCGTCAGGGCGCTCGCCTTGCTTCACGTCGCAGGTACGGCCCTGGTCCTTGATGGTCAGCGTGTACTTCTCCATCCTGTGACTGGGCGCTTTAGGTGGCGGGATTCGCCATGTACGGCGCTCGCCCAGAGGCGGGATCTGTGACCAGCGGTGATGCGAGTTCGCACCCAGGACCTATCCGGCGGATCAAGGCCGGGGCCGCGGCGTCTGGCGCGGCACCTCAACGCGTTGCCGAAACGACCCGACAGCGACGTTCTCGCGGCTGCCGCGGGCGGTCCGGGCGGAGAAGGCCGCGGCCGACGACATCGGTCGGCTGGTGTCGGTCGACTCAACGATCGTGCGAGCCCACCGGCACGTCATGGCGGGCTTCCGAGGGCATCTCGAATGGGTCACCATGGAGGTCCGTCGGCGATCCGAGGGTGGGGATGAGCGAGGGTGGGAACGTTCTGGACGGGCAACAGAGCAGGCGGGAGCAGGTCGGACCCGCCCCGTGGCTGGCGCTGGCCTGTCTGGTCGGGCTGTTTCTGGCCTACGTCGTACTGACGAACTTCACCGCAGAGCTTCGGGCGGCGCTGTGGGGCGAGCCCGGCACCGTGACCGAAGCCGACTGCCGGACGTACGACAACACCGTGGCCAATGCGGGAACGTCGACGTTTTGCTCGGGTACCTTCACCCCGGACGACGGCGGCTCGTCGTTCGAAGTCCCCGTCGAGGGCGACATCGATTCGCAACCGGTCCGCGCGTGGCTGGTGGACGGCACATCCGGCACCGCGTATGTCTCACCAACGGTGTGGGCCGGGGTGCTCCCGGTGGGGCTGTCCCTCCTCCTTGCCGGTCTCCCGGCGGCGGTGACGGTGAAGCGCGTGCGCCGCGTCCACGCACAACGCCCCAGAGAGCCGCTTCACACAGACCCAGAGTCGAGTGCGTGATCGACGACAAGCACGACGGGTACAGCGAGCATGTCACCTGGCTCGACATCGACAAGCGGGCCTGTTGCCATGGGAGCGGCCCGCGACCGAGAGCCCGTCTCCCTCCGTGCGCTCCGCAGCCGCGCTGGCCTGAGCCGAGTCGACCGCCATCTACGCTGCTCAGCCGCGCTGCGGCAGGTTGTGGACGGTGATGGTGCTGGTCATGCAGACCGATGCACCGTTCTGGGACTCGTTGGTGTTCGAGAGGACCGATCTCGGTTCTGGCGCCGTCGGGGCCGTCGGCCGGACACCCGGCTGCCGGGCCATCTCGTCGCGGCGACCGTGCCCGGTGCCGCGACGGCGGCCCGCCCGTCGGAGTTCTGCCGGATCGCCCGACCGATCCGCCGGGCGAATCCACGCTCAGTACTTGTTTCCGATCCGGTGATTTGGCTGCTCTGACGGCCTAATCTGGTGGGGTGTCTGCTGCCGCTGTCCGGGTTGGTGAGCGTCGGTGCCAGGTGTGTGACGAGGTGCTGGCGCCGGTGGCCGGTCCGGATGCGGTGTTCTGCTCGTCGGCCTGTCGCTCCAGGTCATGGCGCCGCCAGCAGAGGTTGCGCAAGCGCCTCGCGGCGGTGCGGGACGGGGCCGGCGTCGTGGAGTGCACCGTCTGCGGGGCGCGGTGGATCGCGGGGGTGGACCGTCGGTCGAACGCGATGTACTGCTCGGGCCGGTGCAAGGTGAGGGCCTGGCGGGCCCGGAACGAATTGTTCGGCGAACGGTCACAGTAACCGCAGCGCGAACGCCCATCCGGTCACGCTATGTCCAACTCCGTTCAATTCCACGGGGTTTGTTGCGATCAACGGATTTTCGGTCTGACGCTGTGAGGGCAGCGGACCGCGTTCCGCCACGGCCTTTGGAGCCGTGCCCGGTCCGCTCGGGGTGGTGAAAGCCAATGCCCGAAGATCACATCGAGGTCGGAAGCGTCAGCCAACAGCGATACAAACAGATCGTCGCTGAGCTGCGCGAAGTGGTTGAACAGCAGTCCCGAGCGTCGTTCGTCATCGGGGACCGCTCCTTGGAGATCGAGCCGGTGCGTGAACGCGGTGGACGGACCGCGGGCGAGAGGATTCCGGTCGTCCGTGAGTCGCTGACCAGGCTGGCGGAGGACATCGGATTGTCCTTCGGGACAGTGGCTGCCGCCAGGTGGGCCGCTTCACGGTGGCCGAAGGAGCACCGTCGGGCCGACGTCTCGTTCAGGGTCCACCGCATCCTGGCCGGGATCGAAAACGAGGACGAGCGGTTCTTGGCGATCTCCAATCCACCCAAGGGCAAGACACGCTGGTCGGTCGACGACGCCAGCCGCCGGGTCGGCCAGCAGGTGGAAACCCCCGTCTCGCCTGAGGAGAAGGTCAGCGCGATCCACGCTCTGGCCCGGGACGAGCAGGTGGCTGCGGCGGTGACCACCGAGTTCCTGCGCCGCCCGAACGTGGCCGCGCAGGTCAGCTCGGAGGACAAGGTCCGGGCGGTAGAGGAACTGACCCGCGACGAAGGCGTCGCTGCGGCGGTAACCACCAGCCTCCTGAGGCGGCCGTCGGTCGCGGCCCAGGTCAGCAGGGAGGACAAGGTCCGGGTCGTGGAAGAGTTGACCCGGGACGAGTCGGTGGCCACCGAGGTCACCACAGGTCTCCTGCGCCGGCCGGACGTCGCGTTCAAGGCCATGTCCGATGACCGGGCCCGCCACGAGGTCAATCACGCTCAGGTCGAGCGTGGCCGCCAGGCTCGCGAGCACTTCGAACGCACCAGTCCCATCGCGCCGGCGGTCCGCCATATCGAGCGGACCATGGAGTTCATGGACCTGGTCACGGCCTGCCACTCCTTCGTCGCCGCGGCTGGCAGGGCGGTTCCGGGGCTGCGGGACCGCCACCTCGGCGAGGACGAGAAGACGATCGTCCACGAGAACGTAGCCCGCGTCCGCGCGACGCTGGACTGGATCGAGACCGCAGTCGACACCGGCAAGGTCGACGTCGACGGCGAGCTCGCCCGTCTTCTGAGCGGCCAGTAACCATGCCCCGCGCCTCCCGGCGCCGGGGCCAGGCCGCAGAGCGGCACGCCGACACACTCCGCTTCATCCTCTTTGAGGCCCGTCCTGCCGGCCTGCTTTTCCACCAGATCGTCGCGGCCAGCGAACTCTCCCCCAGCCAAGTACGGGCCGGCCTGGCCACGTTGCGCGACATCATCGCGGCCAACGGCTGGCCGCCACTGATCTGGACCAGGGCCGACGGCTACCAGCTCGGAGCCGAGCGAGCAGCCCTGGAAGCCTACGAACGGACGGTGATCAACGAGAAACTCACCGCGTTCCGCCGGTTCATCACCGGCACCGTCGCACCCCACGCCGCCGCCCACCCGGGTGACAAGTGGGTACGGCACATCGTCGCCCAGCTCAACTCCATCGAATCCACCCTCGACCTCATCGCAACCGCCTGAAGGATCCCCGCGGGGGCGGGACCCGGCTGGGCCGGGTCCCGCCCCCGCTTCGACTTCACCCGGGACAACTTGATGCGCCCTCGCCTCTACCCCTCAGACACCACCGACGCCGAGTGGGCCCTGCTCGAACCCCTCTTGCCCACCCCGGCCTGGCAGACCGATACCGGCGGAGCCCCGGAGAAGCACCCCCGACGGGAGATCGTCGACGCCATCCGCTACGTCGTCGACACCGGCTGCAAATGGAGAGCCCTCCCATCCGATTACCCGCCATGGCGAACCGTCTGGGGCTTCATGGCGAGATGGACCGCAGCTGGCGTCATTGGTCAGATCCGCGATGACCTGCGCGGACGCATCCGCCGTGACATGGGGAAAGGCCCCAGGGCCGTGGCCACCGTGATCGACTCCCAGAGCGTGAAGGCCGCCGAGACCGTCGGCAAAGCCTCACGAGGCTACGACGCGGCGAAAAGGATCAACGGCAGGAAGCGCCACATCGTCGTCGACACACGGGGGCTCCCGTTGCTGGTCATGGTCACCCCAGCCGACATGACTGACCGCGACGCGGCCAAGGAAGTCCTCTTCCGGCTCAGGCTCATGCACCCCGAGATCACCATCATCTGGGCCGACTCCGCTTACGCCGGCCAGCTCGTCACCTGGGCCAAGAAGTACCTCCGCCTCACCATCAAAACGGTCAGCCGGCCCAAGGACGCCACCGGATTCGTCGTCCTGCCCCGCCGCTGGGTGGTCGAACGCACGCTGGCCTGGCTCATGCACGCCCGCCGCCACGCACGCGACTATGAACGACTCGTCCAGCACTCCGAAGCCCTCATCACCTGGGCCGCCATCACGCTGATGACGCGGCGAATCACCCGAGGCCGCGAAAGCCGAACCACACGCTCAGCGTCCGTGGCCGTCCTGCCTCAGGCAGCTTGACGACGGGAGCTCATCCTTACAGCCCGGCCTGAGCGAGCAAGGATTCTGCCTGTTGCCGCGTGAGATTCGGCGCGGCTGGTGCGGCTGGCGGACACGTGTGGGTGCCCCGGCTGAACGCCAGCATCCACTCGGCAACGGGGCCGTCGGGCTCCAACGTGACAACAACCTGCTCACGCAGCGCCGGCGGGATATCCGACCGGGCCGCGATCGCGTTCCTGACGAAGATGTCCTGGTCCTCTGCCAGGAGGTCACGCAGACCGGGAGGCAGATCCGGATGTGAGGCGACAGCCTCCCGCACATCGGAATCCGAGTCGGCCGCCAGCTCACGAGTCGGTATGGCATACGCGACCGCGGCAGCACGGGTCGCCGGATCTGCCAGCAGTCCGGGCAGGAGGTCTGCCGGAGGGGCGAATGCCCGAACACTGTCGCTGCGGATGCCTGGATCGGCGTCGGTCAGCAACATCCTGCGGACATTGTCCGGAGCATCACGCCAGCGCTGGATGACCGACGACCGCACACTGGCCTCCGAGTCCGCGGCCAGGAGCTCCAGCAACTCCGCCGGCAGATGCTCGTTCATCGCAAGGAACGACCTTACGGAAGGGTCCGGGTCGGCCGCCAGACGGGCGAGCAGCCCCAGAGGTTCGTCCCTGACGCTCGCCGCGACCGCACACCGGACAGCCGGCTCCGGATGCTCCGCGAAGCGGGCCCTGATCCGAGAGGGCACAGAGGAGTTCGCGGCGAGAGTCCGTACGGAGCCGAGGTCGATGATCTCCGCTATCAGTTCGTCCGTCAGGTCCCGACGCAGCAACGCCACCGAGCGCCGGGCCCCCGAGTGCTGGAGCAAGCGCCGCACCAGGTCAGCGGGCAGGTCCTCTTGGGCTGCTAGAGCACGGAGTTCAGCATCCAGTTCCATGGAACGCAGGGTAAGCCTCGGGCCTGGAAGAGGACGCCCCAAACCGATCTGCCGTGGCAGCTGGACACCCAACTTGTCATGGGCGACTCAGACACAGGTACTCAGGCGGGGGAGACGGGGGCTTCGGGAGTGGGGCTCCAGCTTGCGGTGACGGTCAGGTGCGCCTGGCCGTTTCCGCTGACGATCCCCAACTTCAGGTCCTGGTTCAGTTGTATGCCGAACGTGACGGTGATCTCCGTCGGCGGCGCGGGCACCGTGACCATCGCGGAGTGGACCTCTTGGACAAGGGCCCCCAGCGGCCTGAGCGTGCTTCGCAGGGCGTCGGCGGCGATGGCGGCGACGGCGTCCCCCCGCCGGCCCACGGGGACGAGCGGGCCGAGGCCGTCGACCGGGTCGTCCCGCTTCGACGCGGGTGGGCTGACGTCGGCGAGCAGGAAACGGACCGTGGTGCCGTCGTCGAGAGTCACATTCTCTGAAGCGGTCATAGAAGGGATTGTGCGGAAGGGAACCGCACGGCGTTGCCCGTGAGCGACTTGGTTACACGATCGTGGCAGTGGGGCTTCGGCGTACCGGCTCCACGCCCGGACCCTTCAGGAACAAGGGCGCCCGGACGGTGTGCCCTTCGGAAGGAGCTTGCGTTCGTTCTCCGTGTAGTCGCGTCCGGCGCCGGCGCACAGCGTGCGGAACTGGACTTCAGGGCGGAGGTCGAAGGTCCGGCGCCCCCCGGCGTTGTCGATCAGCAGCCGGTGGTCCGACGCCACCTGCGCCGTGGTGTCGGAGACCTCTTCACTGTGCTCCGCGGCCGGCAGGGACAGGAAGGAACCGTTCGCCAGATCGTAGATTTTGATCATTCCGTTCAGGTAGGTGAGGAGCCTGCCGTCCGGCGTGAACCCGATCAGGCGGTTCAGGCTGGGGTGCGGCACCTCCTGCTGCAGCCGTGTCCGGCGGTCGACGTCCCATATGCGGATTCGCCCGTCGGAGTTCGCCACCGCGAGCCGCGAGCCGTCGGAGGAAAACACCAGGGAGCTGCCGAAGGACCGTTCCGTGAGCGAGGAGCCGACGGCGGGGCCCACCAGGGGCGCAGCCTGCTCCGGGACCCTGACGTCCCACAACCGGACCTCGCCACGAGCGCCGCCCGCCCTGGTAACGAAAGCGACCTGACCCGGATGCCCCGGACGGGCCATGAGCTGGCCGTAGACGAAGAAGTCGCCGAGCAGGCCCCTGTTGTTGTTGGGGCCGGGGTGGGCGAGGAAGGGCTGGGTGAGGACGGTCCCGCGATCGGCGTCGAGCCGCGCCAGCGTGCCGTTCGCGGTCAACAGGACGATCTCGCGCCCCTGCACTCCGACGACGCTGTCGACTTCCTCCCCCTTCTGGGCCTCCTGGGGGAGCGGCACGCTCTGTCCGAGGTCGGATACCGGGTAGGCGCGTTGGAGACCGGCCTTGCGCCCCCACACCACGACCGACTGTGAATCGGCGGTCCACGTGACCTCCCAGTCGCCGTGGGCCGCCTCGGCCGGAATCTCCACGGACCGCCGGACCGTGCGGGAGGCGTCAAGGACCTCCAGGGTCTTGTCGCCGACCTTGGCCACGAAGCGTCCGTCGGGCGACAGCGCGAACCTGCCGCTGGTACTGTCCCCGGCCCGGAACTGCTCGTTGCCCGTCCGCTCCGCCCGCACCTCCATCAGGGTGGTGCCGACGGGTATGAGGGCCACGAGCGTGCCGTCCGCCCGCGGTACCACCGCGATCCGGGCGTATTGGGTGCCCATCTCACCTGGTGTCGGCATGCGCGTGTGATAGAGCCGCCCCGTCCGCACGTCGGTCAGAGTCGACTCGACATACCCGCCCTCACTGACATCGCCGATGCCGGGACGGCCCTCGATGCCGTAGTTCCCCGTGGCATCGACAGTGGCGAACGAACCGTTGTCGGGTATAGCGACGCGCGGCCCGGGCGTGCGGCCGAGCGTCTGCACGTACGGTTTGCCGTCGGCCCATGTCAGCGCGACTTCGCCGCCCGCTCGGACCGACTGGGCGTAGATGCTGCCGTCGGGTTCTGGTCCGAGGCCGTAGAGCCGACGCCCGGTGGCGAGGTCCTTGACGATGACCTCGCGCTCGGCCTTCCCCGAATAGGTCGACAGCACCACCGCATCCGAGTCCGCGGTGAACGCGACCTCGGACAGCCTGTTGTCGGTCAGGAGATCGGCCGCGACGGGAATCCTTTTTCCGGAGGGCACCTCCCACACTTCGGCGAAGGGCGGGACACACACCTCAGGGTGGTAGTAGCACTCCATGGAGTTGTCCTTCATCGTCAGCAGCAGACGCTTCCCGTCACTGCTGAAGTCCAGGCTCGTTGCGTTCTTCTCGGCGATTTTGTGCTCCCCGCGGTTCAGGACGACGGGCTCGTGCCCCGACCCGTCGTTCGTCCGCCACAGCCGGACCTCGTTCTCGGAGGCCGCTACGAACAGGCTGCCGTCCGGGCTGAGGTCGGTGGCGTCCACGTCGGCTGGAACTCCGCCGATTTCCCGCGCCTTGACCGTGCCTTCGAGGGCGCCCGTGACGACGGTGAACGTCGATACCCTTCCTCCCGACGGCTCCGACTTGACGACGAGCGTACGGCCGTCCGGCGTGGCGTCCATGTTCTCGGCCCGGCCCTTCCAGACGGACGGGTGGGCACCCACCAGGTACTGCTCCCGTGCGTACTGGTGCATCAGCGCGTCGCGGGTCTTCGGGGTCTGCCGGGTGCTCCATGCGGCCAGGGCCAGCTGGAGCGCGGCAGCCGGGTCGGTGCCGGGGGTGTCGTCGGCGGCTTGTGCCAGCAGTGCCGCCGCCTGGAACCGCAGCTGGTCCTCGGTCACCCGAAGGCTCCGTACGGTGACCACCGTCAGAACGAGCGACAGTGTGGTGAGAACGGCCAGCGCTCCCACGGCTGCCTTCTTGATCCTGCCTCCGCGCCGGGAGTGACGTCGGCTCAGGAGTACGTACTCACGCTCGTCCGTGGATATGTCGTCAGGGTGCCCGGCCAGGCGACGCTCCGCCTCGGCGAGGTCAGTGCCGCTCAACAGCCGCGGTGACTCCCTCTGCTGTGCCAACCAGCGGCGGTGATCGGCGCGCAACTGCTCCTGCCAGGCGCGGAAGTCCCGGGAGTCGGCCAGCCACTGCCGCAGGCGCGGCCAGAGCCGGGTCAGTGCCTCGTGTGCCAGATCGACGACCTCCTCGACGTCGCCCGGGCCCCTGGAGAGGACGACCAGCTTGCTCGGCGCGAGCTCTTTGGCCAGGCCGACGAGTTCGGGAGCCAGGTCGCCGGCGCGGGTCGGACGACGGAGGAAGGCGTCAGCCTCCGGCCGGGCCAATTGAGCGAACAGCCGCCGGGCGAGGTCCCTCCGGGCCGGTGCCAGCTTGTCGAGCGTGTCGTCCGCGTATCCGACCAGCGCACCCGCCACACCCCCCAGTTCGTCGTACGCGGCGTGGGTCAGCATCGACCGCGTGCGACGTTCCCACAGCTCGGTCAGGGCGAACTGGACCAGGGTCATCCGTCCGGGCTCGTCGCCCGCATCCGAAATGATCCGCTCCGGCAGCCCCGGCTCGAACCACAGCCCCGGCATGTCATGGACGGGCCCGGTCACGGCCCGCTCCAGTCCCTCACCGGCAAGCGGCGCCAGGAACTCCACGGCGTCGCTGAGCAGATCGGATGTGTCGGCCGTCACCAGCGCGTCGAGCGAGTCGGGCCTCGCGGTCGCGAGGACCCGTAATGCCGATGGTCCGTCTTCGCCCGCGAGCGCGGCAAGGAGCGCCAACAGGTCACGGGCAGCGGTGGCTTCGGCTGCCGCGTACTCCTCGAACTGGTCGACGAAGAGGACGTGCCCGGCTCCTCCACCGCGGGCGAGGATCCTGCTCCGCAACTCGGACGGGAGGCCGCCGTCGCCACTCAGCAGTCTTGCCAGCTCCTCCGCCTTCGCGAGCCGCTCGATCTCGTCGAGCCCCGGTTCCAGAACACCTGTCAGCACCCTCGCCAGCGCCACGGCCGCCCGTACCCCCGGCACGGGCCGTAGCCGGGAGACACCCATCCCATCGGCCCGCAGCCGTGGCAGCACCCCCGCCCCCACGAGTGAGGACTTCCCGCACCCTGAGGGCCCGGCGACCAGCGTCAGGGGCCGCCTGCGCACGGCCGCGTACACGCGTGCGACATCGCCGTCGCGCCCGTGGAAGAACTCCGCGTGGACCTCCGAGAACGGCGCGAGTCCCTGGAACGGGCACCGCGACCGCAGCGTCTCCTCGTCGACCAGCTCGGCGGACGGCAGCAGATAGGCGGTGCGCTCGCCTACATGCGCGGCGACCGTCATGCCGACGACGCCGTCCTGCGCGTCGTCCCAGACAGGGGACCCACTGAATCCCGCCGAGATCCGCGGACCCGGTTCGTGCGCCTCCATCTGCACCCAGCCCGACCCCTGCCCGGCCCTCAGGGTCCCGGAGGCCCACACCCCGAGGTCGGCACCACCCGGGTAGCCGAGCGCCCGGAACGTGTGACCCCAGACACCGGTCCCGTCGACCAGCTGTACCGGCCGGGCGCCCTCGACGACCGCCTCCAGCTTCAGCAACGCGACGTCCTGCCCGCCGGACCTCCAGGACACCACGGCCGCCCGCCCCGCGGGGCAGCCGGCCAGGAGCGGAAAATCGACGTGCACCAACCCACCCGGTGCCGACCGCGCATTGTCGGGCACTCCGAGCGCCCGGGCCACGACGTGGGCACAACTGCACACCACGTCGGCGGCGACGAGGAACCCGGCACCGACCACCTCGCCCTCGGCCGACAGGACCCGAACCTGCGAGGCTTCGAGAACGTCCCGCCCCCGCACAGCGGCCATGAGTTCCCCCGTATTCGAAGCGACCCCCGAGATGACTCAAGCCAGCATCGGCGGCGCGGCCGATCCCCACAACCCGGCGGGGCGCGGCAGCATCGTGGTCCGTCACCTCATCGCCGACGTGCGCCGCCGCACCCTGCTCTCCGTCGCCCCCGCCCCCTCCGCGATGACCGCGCTGCCGGCCCACAAGCCGGGCCCGGCACGGCGGGAGCGTGCGCGGCTTCGCCGTCGACTTCGCCGCTCCGTCCGAGAACCTCGTCGTCGACGAACCGCGCGGCACCCCGATGCTCCCTTCGTGCTCGACGTGGCGGCCGAGCCGACGGCCCGGCCGCGCGCCGCCGAAGAGCCCGACAGGTCAGCTCACCTGGGGTCCGGGAGCCGAGTCCAGAAGCCGACAAACCGTCACAACAGACACCGTTGCAGTAGGGCGGCCGGTGCCCGTCGCATTCATCCAGCGAACGCCAGGGCCCCGCTTCCCTGCGTGCGCCGGAGCGCGTCAGCTATCAGGCCGTTTGCGAGCAGTAGCAGCCATCCTCCAGGCAAGAGCACGGTGCGAATCGTGTATCCGGGATTGGCGTCATCCGAGGGCTCCCAGCCGAGTGTCATCGCGAGCACCCACAGACCAAGGAGCGTGACGATGGTGATCCAGCCGGCACAGATCACGCCGGCCGCCAGGCCGCACTTCTTCAGGTCTTGGTCGTCGGCCAGCCTCAGCAGGAACAGGACTGCCAAGGCGAGGCCAGCCGCTGTACCGATGATCCCGATGGGTATCGCCTGCCAGCTCGTTGTCACTCCGGGGATGCCGCTGGGAATTGCCTCCCAAGGGTGCTGCCAGTTGAAGCGCTCGATCACGTGTGCCACTTGAGTGCCGGAGGGCTCCTTCTTCCAGGTCTCCGAAAAGAGCGGCTTGAAACTCGCCCAGACGAGCGCTCCCGCTGCCAGGAGGATCTCCGCCACATGGGTGCCGATCACTTCGCCCACCGATGGGGGCCCGAACGGGTTCGGCACCTGCTGCGGCAGTTTCTGAGTACCCGGCAACGCGGCGGGAGCCGATGAGGCGACAGGCCCGGTCTCCCGGGTCCCGCCGCCTTCGTCGCCACCCATCACATGCGGGGAATCGGGCTGATGACGGAAGGCGGTGTCTGCCGCTTCCGAGCCGGTGACAGTGAGGGCGCGCAAAGCGCTGGTGCGCGCCTGGATAGCCGCGCGGGCACCAGTGATCCCCATCCAGGCGCCCGGACCGAGCGCGTCACCCAGCTCCTCCTCGCACCACTCCCGCACACGTCCCGGTGTCGGGCGCTGGTCGGGGTCCTTGTGCAGGCAGGCGGCGATCAGTTGGCGCAGAGCAGGGGTGAAGACGGACACGTCCGGGTCGTCCGCGACGACGCGGTGGGCAACGGCCCACTCGTTCTCCGCGGCGAACGCCTCACGGCCGGCGGCGAGGAAGTACAGCGTGGAACCGAGAGCGAAGATGTCGGAGGCCGCGCCGACGGCGCGGCCCGAGGCCTGCTCGGGCGACATGTACAGGGGGGTGCCGATCCGGGTGGAATGGCTCCTATAGGTCACCGACTGCGTCAGAGATTTGACGATGCCGAAGTCGATGACCTTCGGACCGCTCTCGTCCAGCATGATGTTCCCGGGCTTGAGGTCCCGGTGCACCACGTTCGCGGCGTGGATGTCGGCGAGGGCGTGGGCGATGCCCCAGGCCAGTAGCACCACCTGCTCGGTCGGCAGCGGCCCATGGTCAGCCACCAGGTCCCGCAGGGAGGGCCCGGCCACGTACGTCGTGGCCAGCCATGGCCGCTCGGCCTGGGGGTCGGCGTCCAGCAACGGCGCGAGGTGGGCACCGCGCACCTTCTGCGCGGCGCCCACCTCGCGCGCGAATCGCTGTCCGAACTCCGCGTCCCCGGCGAACTCGTGACGGATCACCTTCACGGCCGTTGGCTGTCCGCCGGGGGAAAGCGCGAGAAACACTTGCCCCATACCGCCCTCGCCCAGCCGCGCCACCAGCTGAAAGCCCCCGAGACTGTCCGGATCGTTCGACTGCAATGCAGGAAACTGAAACGCTGCCCTCGGCACGAAGCACTCCCCCCTCGTCTCCCCACCCGGGGATACCTCACGGCTCGACCGCCCGCCTCGTTCGCCCACGAGCGTAGAACCCTGCCTGCCGTTACACCAGAACACCCGAAGGTCCGACCCGCCTCGCTCGGCTGCAAGTCAGGCAGCAGCACGGGGCGCATCAGCTCCATGCCAACAGGCCCCGACAAGATCACCAACAACATCCAGAAGTTGAGCCAGAACCCGAGAAATAGCGGCACTGTGGCGAGAGGTGGTGTCGTCTCTGTCACGTCAGGACGACGCACCCCCGCCGCTCCAGCTTGCTGAGGAGCGGTAGCGAGGGATCGACCTCGTTCCACCGCAGATCCAACTTCTCCAGCGATGGCATCAGGGCGAGCCAGTCGGGCAGCTGGCCAAGGCGGTTGCTCCGCAGGTCGATCTGACGCAGGCGCGGGAGGCCGGCCAGAGACTCCGGCACCCCAATCAGAGAGTTCTCGCGTAGGTCCAGGTGGCGTAGTTCGCGCAGGCCGGCTGCCGACATCGGCAGGTGCTCGATCGCGTTCCCCCTGAGCCATAACTCACGCAGGTTGCGGAGCTGGCCGATGGCATCGGGCAAGGTGACGAGCCGATTGTGCTGCGCCCTGAGCTCGATGAGGCCGCTCATCCCACCGATCATCTCCGGCAGGGTGGTGAGGGAGTTCTCAGCAACGCTGAGGTAACGCAACCGGGTCAGGTCTCCCAGAGAGTCCGGAAGCCGTGTCAGCTGGTTGTCGTGGAGGTAGAGGCAGCCGCTGAGCTCGGTCAGCTTGCCGAGTTCTTCGGGCACCGACGACAGCTCGTTGTGGCCCAGGTCCAGGGTGTTCAGCCGGTGAAGCTGCCCGATGGCTGGAGGGATGGCCGTAAGTCCGTTGTCCGCGAGGATCAGCACGCGGAGCTCGGTCTGTCGCCAGACCGACTCGGGCACCTCTCCGAGCTTTTGACGCCACAAGTTCAGCGTGTGCCTCACGGCCATCCCCCATCATCAGTCCGCCTGGACTCCAATTCTCGTCCGGAACTCGGGACCAGCAGGCAGTTACGACAAGATCAGCCGGCCTTGACCGACTCCTCGGCGCGGGCTCGGGTGCTGGCGAGGCGGTAGACACCTCACGGTGCCAAGCGGTCAAGTCGGGGTCCTGAGATGCCGGTGTAGCCTTCTTGTCGGCGTACGGACTTTTCTCCCCAGTTACGTACGGACGAACGTCCCCAGCTCTGACCGCAGGCAGCGGCAGCACGGCAGAAGATCTCGGTTGAGATCGATGCCCCGACCAGGGACACTCGCGCGATGAGCCACAGCACATCGTCTGAACCGATCGAGCGAGGGTGGGACGAGCCCTGGTATCGGGTCCGCTTGGCGGACTTCCAGGCGTCGTTCCTGCCCAGCGACGGCGAGGACTTGGAAGAGGTCTGTAACGTCGATGTCTTCGTGACACTGAAGGATGTCAGAGGTCACGCAATTCCCCACTCCCAGCTGCTTGAGCACCACGAAATTCCCCACCCGCACGGTCACCATTCCCCATGGGGATGCCGGTGGCGGAGGGCTACTCAGGCCGCGTGGATCCTGCCCGTCCCCGCCTGTCATCTGGGCGGGGACGGGCAGGACCCGGCCAACGCTGTGGGAGTGCGCAGGCCTGGAGTGCGGCGCCGCCAGTAGGCGATGGTGAGGAGGGCGAGGAGCGGTCCCCAGAGCGGGAGCGGGGCGTAGGTGGCGAGGAAGAAGCCGAGGCGCCAGCCGTGCAGCGTGACGGTGGGGAAGTCAGCCGGAAGCGGGTTTCCCTGGAGCGTGACCCCGGAACCGATCTGGACGGCGAGGGTGGTCCACAGGGCCGTGAGGATGGTGGCGCCGAGCGCGGCGGGGATCACGGCGGCCAGGAGCGGCACTCGGCGTCCGCGCAGTACCGGTATCCAGCCGGGGAACACCTCGCCCCACGCGGCGATGAGACCCACGGCGGCGAACGCGAGGAGCTCAGAGAGGAGCGACAGGAAGGTCACGTACACCGGGTTGGGAAGGCCCACTGTGGTGTCGGCAGCGCCGTGGTGTCGGCCGTCGCCGGCGACGTCGAATACGACGGTCGCGATCCGCCAGATGCCGGACGGCAGGACGATGAACGGGATGGCGTGGGCGACGGTACGGGCCCAGCGGGGGACTCCTTCGACGGGCGCGTGAGCGGCCCGCCATGTGCCACGCCATCCGGTCCGAGGTGTGTCGACGGCGGTCATAGTGCTCCTCAGGTCACGCGGTGACTCCGGTTCTTGTCATCTCGAAGATCGCACCCGCTGTGAGGAGCAGGCGTCGCCCGCGGGTACGAACCGGTTCCCCCGCTTGGGGGAACCGGTACAAGCCCGCAGGCGGACTTGTGAGGGGACCTGGGGAATTACGTGACTGCCGGGGTGGGGAATTGCGCGATCGTCCACAAAGGATGGATCTCGTTGAACCGCGACCGTCTTCAGCGTCGCGGAAGTCGAGCGTCTGATGAAACTCTGGGCAGGGACCGACGAGGCCCTCGGGGGCCGGTACTTCTGGGACTCGGACGGCCTGATCGTCAGGGATCCCGGCATCGACAGCATGACTGCCGTCATCGCCGGGCTGATCGATAACGGCGAGTTCTCCGAGATCTTTCAGCGGGTGGGCAACGACTGATCAGGTGCTCGGCCGCAGGAATCGACGTGGGTCGTCAGGCCACGTCGTTGTCCCGCTCGATGGCCTTGAGGCGGTTCTTGAGCCGGTAGCTGGGGCCGTTGATGGAGATCACTTCGCAGTGGTGGAGGAGCCGGTCGAGGATGGCGGTGGCGAGGACCTCGTCGCCGAAGACCTGGCCCCATTCGCTGAAGGTCTTGTTCGAGGTCAGGATGATGGAGCCCTTCTCGTAGCGCTTGGAGATGACCTGGAAGACCAGGTTTGCCTCGGCTCGTTCAAGGGGCTGGTAGCCGACTTCGTCGACGACGAGAACGCTGGGCCGCAGGTAGGTGCCGAGCTTGTTCGTCAGCCGTCCGGCGGCCTCGGCGGTTTTGAGATTGCGGACCATGTCGTCGAGGCTGGTGAAGTAGATCGAGTAGCCGGCCCGGCAGGCTGCGACCGTGAGAGCGACGGCGATGTGTGTATTGCCGACCCCGGGCGGCCCGAGCAGGGCGGCGTTCGCTTTGCCGTCGACGAACGAGAGGGTGGCGAGGTCCTTGACCTTGCGCGGGTCGAGGTCGGGCTGGAAGGAGAAGTCGTACTCGTCGAGCGTCTTGTGGTGTGGCAGCTTCGAGAGCCGCAGGCCCTGACGGAAGCGGCGGTCGTCGCGGACGGCCAGTTCCTCGGACAAAACCAGGTCGAGGAAGTCGAGGTAGCCCATCTTCCCCTCGTCGGCCCGGCGGGTGTACTCGTTGATCGTTTCGGCCAGGTGGGGCAGGCCGAGCTTGCCGGCCGTGTTGCGGATGCGGGTGGAGACCAGCTCGCTCAAGACGTTTCCCTCGTGCTCGGACGGGTGGTGAAGGGACGGGTGCCGGTCAGCTCGTCGTAGACCGACAGCGGCCTGCGGCCGACCTCGATGCGGGTGGCTGCGGCCCGGTTCAGCAGGGCCTGCAGGGGTCCGGCCTCCTCGCCCCGTGGACGCTCCTGGCGGGGCCGGGGCAGGACATCGCCGGTGGTGGTGCGGCGTCCCTTGCCGGTGGGCAGACCGTCCCAGTGGGCCTCGTCGACGACGCAGACCCCGCGGCCGACCGCCCGCGGGTGGGTGGCCAGCAGCGTCTCGCCAGTCGAGTCAGCGACGGTGGAGTGCAGCATGACCTGCGATTTCGTGGCCCGGATCTCCACCAGCTGACGCGGTCGGACCCTGCGGGCAGGCACCGAGTAGAGGTTGCCGCCGAAAGCGACCAGGCAGTCCTTGCCGACCGGCCGCAGGTGCCGTTCGGCCACCAGATACGGAGTCGAAGGCAGCGGCTTGAGAGCCACGTGATCGCGGGCCGCCCGCTCTCCGATGATCTGTTGGTGGGTCCTGTGGGCCTGAGCCCGCCGCTGCGGCACCCATGCGGCGAAGGCAGCGTCCATCTCCTCGACGGAGGAGAAGGACCGGCCGGACAAGACATGATCGCGGACGATGAGGACTTGCCGTTCGACGCGTCCCTTGCCGGTGGGCCGGTAGGCGGCCAGGACGTCGATGTCGAAGTCGTAATGGCCGGCGAACCCGACCGCTTCCGGATGCAGCGGGACGGCCTCACCCGGTGCGACGTGTCGGCGCACGACCGTCTTCGTGCGGTCGTAGACGATCGTCATCGGCACCCCGCCGAAATGGGCGAAGGCCCGGCGGTGGCAGTCGAAGAAGGTCTGCAGGTCCTGGCTGGTGGTAAAGCAGCGGAACGGGTCGCGCGAGTACGACAGCGTCATGTGGAAGGAGTAGACCTTCCGGATGCCCATGTGGGCGAGGATCTTGCCCTCGTCGCCCCAGTCGACTTGGGCCTGGGCGCCCGGGATCACCTCGAACCGGCGGTGCATCCCGGCAAGTTCCTTCGGCGTGATGCCGAGCTCCTGGGCGATCCGAGGCCGGGCTTCCTGAACGTAGAGCTTGGTCCGCTGATAGTTGCCGGTGAACCCGTACTCCGCCACCAGCCGCCCGTGGATCACCGCAGCCTTCATCAGAATCTCCGCCCGCAACATCGAGTCGACCAGCGGAGCGAACTCGTCGATCACCCTCGCCTTCGACCGCCCGCTCGGCGACCGCCGTGGCGGGGTCGCCGGCCCCAGTGCCGACAGATACTTGCGGACCGTCTTCCGGTCCAGCCCGGTCTCCCGGGCCACCTCTGACAGGCTGATCGCCCCGGACTCCAACAGACTCCGGAAGCGCCGCAATTCCAACCAACGATGCGGATCCAGAACCACCTCGACCGCCTCCTGCCGCCTCTCACCGACCAAGCAGCAGAGTGCCGAGCAGCAGGTCTCAACGCATCAGCAACTGTCCCTTTTCATCCGTACGCGGGTGGGGACGTTCACGTGTACGCCGACACTTCTGGCTGTTCGATTTCAGGCAGGGGGTGGAGACGCGATGAACGTAGCGCGGGTCATGGAGTCGTTGGCAGAGCAGGGTGTGACGGTGTTGTTCAAGGTCGACGCCGAGCGCATGCGCCATGCGACGAAGCCCTGGACGTTCGTCGCGAGCGGGGCTCCGTTGCGGGATGATCTCCTGGTTCGCACGGACGCCGTCTCTCTGGAGGCGTGTCTGGAGGCCTGCCTTCCGCAGTTGCGTGAGCTTGGTTTGGTGATTCCCGATTGACGGTGATTGCCTTCGAGGCCGATGCGGGCGGGCCGAGTCTGGCCTCCGGCCTGGTCGCAGCCGGACAGCTCGACATCGTCCAGGGAACCGTCTTCCGTTACTGGCGCGAGAATCTGGCAGTCTGGGAACGTCTGGCTCCCTGGGTGAAACCTCCGACTTGATCGGTCCTCGGCCTATGCGACCGCCGTACTGAGGGCTTCGTCCGAGGGGGGGAAGGTGGCGCATTCGTCGAAGCCGGCGGTTCTTGGGGCAGTGGTGGAGCCGGCCGAGCAGCCGGTCGAATAGGTTGCGCTGGGCGGCGGCGTGCCAGTCGGAGTGCTCTCCGCGTCAGGATGCTGCGGGAAGACTTCCTCCACCGCCTGGGCGAGTTCGTCTGCGGCGGCGCAGGCGGCCGTGAGCTGGCCCAGGAGCGCAAGCATTTGCCTGCCCAGTTCGTCCTCGACCAAGGGCGGCTGGGGGCCCAGTCCTGGCGGAAGGCCTCGCGGAGCCGCTCGGCTTCAACCTTGATGCCGCGCTGAGAGCTCGTAACAGGATCATGAGCGGGCCTTCTTAAGCCGGCGCCACCAGATGAGGCTGCAGGCAAGAGAGACGAAGGCGTCGTGGAGTTCGGTGAGGCGTTCCCAGCGGGCGGCGAGTCGTTTGAACTGGTGGAGCAGGGCGAAGGTCTGCTCCACGACGTAGCGGAGCTTGCCCATGTCTTTGGTGTTCGGGCATCCCCTGCGGGAGATGACGGGCAGGATCCGGCGTTTGCGCAGCTCTTCCCGGTTCGGGTTGGAGTCGTAGCCCTTGTCGCCGAGCAGGGCCTCGGGGCGTCGGTGAGGCCCTCACCCAGGAATCCACCCTCACATGGCGAGGCACATGAACCATCCTCAAACCGGCAATCTAGGATGAAACAAAGGGATGGAACGCTATCTCAGAACCGGGGCCGCACCATCGGCCAGTCGGCCGGCCGCCGAGCGCACCACGGTGCGCATCGCGGTGCGGTGCGCGCGCACCGTCGGGCCGGTGCCGGCCATCAGCCATCGCGCATTGCGTACTGCGGTGCGGCTGGTGCATTCCCCGGGAGGGTCAGCGTGTTGAACCTGGGGAAGCTCACCGGTGTCTTGTCTGCCGGTTGTCCGGTCACGCACGTGCGACAGGCGAGCTCGCTGTGCGAGGCGGGCCAGGGCCGTTCAGCTCTTGCGGCCCATCCGCGTGAACCTCAGGTGGGCCTCAAAGCCGGTATTTTCGACGGGGCCACTCCTGGCAATGTAAATGCTCTCTCCCTTCCGGGCCGTCCTGAAGAGAGAGGCGTATTGTGCGTCGCGCGGGTCGCTGTACGCGGTTGCCTGCGACACCTTGGTGTAGTCATGGGAATTCCACACGCGCAGGAACACGTGGTGTGTGTTTTGGCTGGGCTCCAGTCTTACCCACCCTTCAAAGAATCCGTCGTCCGGGACGACGTAGTGCCGGACACCGTTGCCCGTGGGATCTGTGGGCAGGTCGACGGAATCCTCGAACCAGCCGCCGGCGACGTTGAGGGTGCCTCCTACGTCGAGGTTGCCGATTTCGAGGTCGGGCCTGAGGACGCTGACCTGGGTGGAGAGGATGCGGACGACGGGGTTGGTGGGGTCGCCGGTGGTGGCGCGGAGGTAGAAGGTGGTGTCGGACTTGATGTCCTCGAGTTCCAGTCTGGAGCGGTCGGTAACGTCCCGTTCGACACCGGGGTACAGCAGGTCGTATTTGGCGTTGGCGGAGCGTTCCCAGGTCAGCTTGACGTCACCGCCGTTGGGGATGATCGAGGGTTCGCACAGGAAGTTGCGCAGGTAGAAGTCGGCAGGGAACTTCCCGATGTTGAAGACGGTGGTCCGGTCCTGGAAAGCGGAGGATCCGGTGCGGGATGATTCCGTCAGGGTGATGGGAGCGGTGCCGACCTTGCGGCTGACCGGGATGTCGGACAGCTGGATGGTGCAGCCGAGGTCCGGGCCGATCGGCGTGTGACTGGCCGCGGGCGAGAACACGAACTCCTTCGCTGCGGCATCCAGGTGGCTGCTCCAGCCGGTGAGACTGATCCTCGGGGTGACCTTCGCCAGGTCGGTGGCGAGGTCCGGCGACATGGCGCCGGCCGGCACCTTCACCCGGATCGACCTCACATCCGCCGGGGTGGCGCTCTGCCGGGAGACGGAGATGACGATCTCCCCGATCTCCTCCGGGGCCTGCGGGTTCTCCGGTGAGGCCTTCAGCGGGCTGGGGGTGGTGGTGACGGCATACGACAGCAGGGGGTCGTTGGCGGCGGTGCCTGCGTCCTGCATCTGGACGATCAGGGTCACGAAAACTCCTCGGGGTTCGGTGGCCGCGCCGCCCCGGGCGCGGGATGGCGCACAACAACGGAGTGTTCTTTAGCGGTTGACGCGGCTGTGTGCGACGACGTCGTCGAGGGTGAGGAAGCCGGAGCGGATCTCGGATTCGGCGAGGGGGAGGTCGTACTGTTCTGGCTGAGCATGGGCAGCTTGTGCCAGGTGCCCCCGCGGTTCTCGCGCTGTTCGCCGCGGGGGCTTGTCTCATGCCGGCGATCGCGGTCTACGGGTAGGGAGTAGCCAGTTCATCCCTTCCGAACCCGAACCACTCGACGCTCGGGTTGGCGTTCGTGGAGGCTTTGAGCTTGATTTCCTCACCCTTGAGCACCGGGATCGACAGGTAGGGGCTGTGCCCGTCCCCGAGGGGCGTCAGGTAGTGGAGGCCCCGGCCTGCGTCGACATAGAGATTTGCGCCAATGGCTCCCTGGAGCCGTGCGGTGAGGATGCCATCGGTCTTCGCCACGGTTTTCAGCCACCGCTCTTTGAGTCCAATGTAGAGTGCCTGCCGCGTGAGGACCTTCCCCGTGATCGCCAGTTCACCGCCTACGGTGAGGTTGCCGACTTCGAGGTCGGGCCGGGTGACGGTGACCTGGGCGGAGATGATGCGGATGACGGGGTTGGTGGGGTCGCCGGTGGTGGCGCGGAGGTAGAAGGTGGTGTCGGACTTGATGCCTTCGATGTCGAGGCTGGTCCGGTTGGTGACGTCGCGGTTGACGTCGCCGTAGAGGAGTTCGTAGGTGGCGTTGGCGGAGCGTTCCCAGGTGAGCTTGACGTCGCCGCCGTTGGCGATGATGGACGGCTCGCACAGGAAGTTGCGCAGGTAGAAGTCGGCGGGGAACTTGCCGAGGTTGAAGATGGTGGTGCGGTCCTGGAAGGCGGAGCTCCCGGTGCGGGAGCGTTCGGTGATGGTGACCGGGGCGGTGCCGACCTTCCGGCTGACGGGGATGTCGGACAGCTGGATGGTGAACCCGGTGTCGGGGCCGATGGGTGCGTGGCTTCCGGCGGGTGCGCAGACGAACTCCTTGGCGGCCGCGTCCAGGCGCACGGTCCAGCCCGTGAGGCTGATGCGGGGGCTGATCTTGTTCAGGTCGGTGGCGAGGTCGGGTGCCATCGTCCCGGCCGGGACCTTCACCCTGATCCACTCGACATCGGCCGGCGTGCCGCTCTGCCGGGCGACGGAAATGATCACCTCCCCGATCTCCTCGGGGACCTGCGGATTCTCCGGCGATGCCTTGAGCGGGCTCGGGGTGGTGCTGACGGTGTAGGACAGCAACGGGTCATTGGCCGCGGAGGTGTCGGCGTCCTGGGTCTGGGTCACGACGGTCACAAGGGGGCTCCTTCAGCGTGGCGGGCGCGCCGCCCCGTCCCGGGGCGGCGCGTGGCGGGTTCTCAGTGGTCGGTGCGGCTGTGGGCGACGGCGTCGTCCAGAGTGAGGAAGCCGGAGCGGATCTCGGGTTCGGCGAGGGGGAGGTCGTACTGGTCCTGGCTGAGGATCGGCAGCTTCTCCCACTCACCGCCGCGGTTCTCGGACCAGCTCCAGGTGCCGACGACGCCGGCCGGGACCGGCATGAGGACGGTTTCCTCACTCTCGCCCCGGTCGCCGCGCAGGGTGGTGGTGGCGGCCAGGAGCGGTCCGGTGCGGAAGTTCACGCTCATGCGGGCGATCGCCTGAGCGGTGAACTCCTGCGGGACGAAGACCTTCTTGGTGGCGAGGATGTCGGTGGTGGCGTGCACGGCCGCCCGCGGGTCCAGCAGCACCGTGGCGACCGCGGTGTTGTGGTCACCGAAGTCCAGTTCCAGGCTGGGCTTGTCGCCGATCGGCCGCAGGTACTGCCCGCCGCCGGCGGAGGGGGCGATGACCGTCTCGAAGTGCTCGTAGTCGTCGTCGAGGACGTAGCCGACCAGGCCGTCGTCGCTCTGCTGCGCCTCGCCGAGGCGGATCGCCCACGGGTAGCCGGGCAGCTCGGAGGGCGAGGGCTCGAAGAGGTTCTGCCAGCTGACGTCCGTGCGCAGGGGGCCGCGCAGGTTCATGGTGAGGCGGGTGCGGACCAGGGCGAGCGGGCGGCCGAGGAGGAAGCCGAGGCCGGGGTCGGCGGGGCCGTCCGGGTCGATGGTCTCCAGGGCCCGGTCGACGGTGGCGCGGAACGCGTCGAAGGTCTGCGGGCCGCGGGTCTTCACGGCGTTGAGCAGCCGGTAGGGGTGAGGAGCCACCGTTTGCAGCTGTTCGAACCGGGCCACCTCGGAGCCGGGCAGGGCGGACCAGGAGACCTCCCGCCCGCCTCCGGCGTTCAGGGTGACGCGCAGTTCACCGAGCGCGGCCCCGTCCGGGGCGTACACGACCAGGGACCGGTCGAGGCGGTTGTGCA
Source organism: Streptomyces sp. NBC_01276 (assembly GCF_041435355.1). Classification (GTDB taxonomy): domain Bacteria; phylum Actinomycetota; class Actinomycetes; order Streptomycetales; family Streptomycetaceae; genus Streptomyces. Next base: position 406,827 of record NZ_CP108443.1, on the reverse strand, counting down.
GCAGCCACGCACAGACGGGGTTGGCGCCTGGGGTCAGGTCGGTGTCCTCGTCGGTGGTGGCGGCGAGGAAGTCGAAGCGCAGCCGGGCCGGCTGGAGCAGGCGCGGGCCGAGCTCGACCAGCCGGTCGGAGTCGTAGTCGCTGACGGGGTGGGCCGGGCGCATGGTGTCGGGCATCTCGGGGCGGAAGTGCGCCGCGTTGGTGATGAGGTTGACGGAGCGTCCGAACCGGTCGACGACTGCCAGGTCGAGGAAGGCGAGCTGGCCGGCGCGCAGGTCCTGGAAGGTGGAGACGGGGTCGGGGTCCCAGTCGCTGGCCTTCAGGGGGCCGGGGTCCGGCGGGGGGTAGTCACCGTTGCCGATGAGGGTGGCGAGGTCGCCGGCGGGCTGGAGGCCGGCCAGCGGTTGGCGTTGGGCGATGGCGGCGCCGAAACCGTCGAGGACCTGGGAGAGGTAGTCCGCCTCCCGGGCCTGAGTACGGACGCTCCGCAGGGCGTCGGCGGGCAGCTGGTCGCGCACGCGGGCGTAGCTCTGCAGGGTGCCTTCGACGATGTGGCCGGCGCTGGGGGCCAGGATCTGGCGGCCGGAGACGACCAGCGGGGTGCCGGGCTCTCCGGTGCCCTTCCACTGGTAGCGGGAACCGTCGATGAACTCCCAGTGTGCCGTGTCACCGTCGCGCAGCGGCAGGGGGAAGTATTCGGCCTTCCACAGCAGGAACAGCGGCTGCCAGGGCATCGCCCAGGGCGCGGTGCCGTACTCGGGCAGGGTGCCGGTGACGTCCCGGATGGCCCCGGTTTTCAGGGCGCGGTCGAGGATGAGGAACTCGCTGAGCAGAGCGGGGAAGCAGGGGGGCTGCTGACCGGTGAGGTTGATCTGGGCCGCGGTGGCGGCGACGTCGGTGGTGGTGATGCCGGAGGCGCGGGTGACCACGCGTTCGGGGGTGCGGCAGGGCAGGGCGGTGTCGCGGGTGAGCGGGGCGTGCAGGTTGGCGCCCTGGAGGGTGAGGACCGGGTCGGCGCTGTACTCGAAGTCCTCGACGGGCACCCGGATCAGGCGGCGGGCTTCCCGGGTCCCGTAGGCCGGGTACAGGGTGTCGATGCGCGCGGCCAGATCCGTCTCGCTCTTGCCCCAGGGCAATGCGGCGCGCTGCCCGGCCAGCTCGTGGGCGAGGGCGACGACACGTCCGGCTGCGCCGTCCGCGTTGCCGGGGTCGAGTTCGTCGTCGATCCGGCCGGTGAATTCCTGGGACTTCTTGCGCAGGTGGCTGAGCCACCACAGGTGGTAGAGGTGCTCACGGGCGGTGTCGAGCTCGGCTTCAGTGGCGTCGTGCGCGGCTTGGCGACGGTTGAGGTCGGCGACGGTGTCGGCCTCCGCGGCGCGGGCCGCGCGGGAGGTGGTGCGGCCGGTCTCCTCTCCGCGTTCGCCGATGAACCAGCGGTATCCGCCGGGCACGGGGCCGAAGGCGCTGTCGTGGGCGCGGCGGTCGGTGAGGATGTCGGCCTCGGGCCGGTCGCGCTCTTCCAGGGCGTCGATGCCGCCGAGCAGGAACGCCCGGAACAGGTCGGCCTCGTCCCCGGACAGCGCGCCTTCGCCGGCGGCCTGCGCACCGAGTTCGGCGACGGCTTCGGCGATGCTGTTGGACACGATCGGGGTGACGTCGGCGGGGGCCGGGCAGGGCGATTCGGGGACGGGGCCGGTGAGGTTCCAGTCCAGGCCCAGGACCGTTCCGGAGTAGACGGAGGAGCGGATGCCGCCGCCGGAGCCGACGGGCGGCTTCCACTGCAGGCGCTCCAGCAGCGCGGCGAGGTCGTCGGTGCCGGCGAGGATGTCGCTGCCCGGCTGGGCGTACCAGCCGGCGACGAGGTAGCTGAGCCGCTCCCGCGCGGGCGGTTCGCCGCTCGTTTCGTCGAGGAGGGTGTCGTGGAGGGAGAAGACGTTGCTGTTGTAGGGCTGGAAGACCGAGAAGGTCAGCAGTCCGGGGCCGATCGCGGTGAGGAACGGGGCGTGCGCGTCGGCCGGTTCCCGCCAGGGGCCGGCGAGTTCGTGGCACTTGCCGATCAGGGTCGGGGCGGCTTCCTCGCTGTCGGGGTCCTGGAAGGAGACGGTGCCGTTCATGGGGTCGAGGTAGTCGCTCTCGACGATCCAGGCCTTGAGCTTCCGGGCGCTGTCGGCGTGGCGTACGACGAGCCACCGGTTGGGCACCAGGGGGAAGTCACCGACGCCTTCCTCCTCGTCGTGGCGGCCACGGGTGAGGGCGGCGGGCAGTTCCCACTGGAGGTAGACGCCGAGGCGGTCCTCCCGGCCGGTCCACTCCTCGGGGCTGGAGAACGGGGCGGGCTCCGCGGGGACGCCTTCGCCGATGCTGCTGAAGTTGGTGATCCAGCGGTGGAACACGTGCGGGGTTGCGGTGTCGCGAGTGGCCCGGTTGACGGCGAGGGCCGCGACCTCGACCGGCACGATGAGGGTGGTGTCCACGGACATGGCCCGAGGTCCTTTCGGTCAGCGCTTGGCAGTACGGCGCGGGAACGGGGCAGGGCTCAGGGCCGGGAGAAGGTCTGCGCCTGCGGGGCGTCGATCATCTGGAGGGCGAACTGGGCGGAGGTGATCCGCCGGCCTCCGGTGAGCCCGTGGGCGGTGGACAGGGCGGGCACCAGGGCATCGCCGGCGCCATCGACGTTGAGGACGTCGCGCTCGCCGGGCCGCAGGAAGCGGCGGAATCGGCTGTCGTCCGCGGGGGGCGGGGGCGGGAACTCTCCCATGGGGTGGCCGATCCGGTCCCCGGTGATCTGGCGCAGCTCGATGGTGCCGATGTCACTGAGGCCGAAGCACAGGCCGCGTGGGGGTTCGGCCATCTCGAAGCGGTCGATCACCTCGGGGTAGAGCAGCAGGCGGATCTCGGTGCCGAACACCGCGTCGCGCACCGGTTCCACCACATTGGAACCCCGGTAGGCGGTGACGATGGTGTGGGGCCAGTTCGGCACCAGGCTGGAGTTGATCAGCACCGCGCACTTCGGGACCGGTCCGCCACCGGTGGCGAGGGCGTTGAGGTCGGCGTCCAGGGTGTGGCCGACGCCGACGCTCAGCGCACCGTCCACGGCCGCCCGCACCCAGCTGGTGTCGATGTAGGCGAAGCGGATGCTCTCGGCCGGCAGCGCGCGAGGATCGGGGACCAGGTGGGTCAGGCCCAGCAGCTCCAGGCGGCGCAGCGCGTCCAGCCAGGCGGTGACCTTCTTGAACTCGTCGGGGGCGGCTTGGGTGAGCAGGCTCGCGACGCCGGGCTGGGCGAGTACGGCACGCGTGTCGCCGATGGTGCGACGGGTGCGGGCTGCGGTGCGGCGGCGGCCGGCGCGCAGCTGCGGGCCGGCCTGGTCGAGAGCCTGCGCGAGGCGGCTGTCGCCGGAGCGGGTGTCGCCGTCCACGAGGAGACGGTCGAAGGCCTCGAAGGCGAGGGGTGCGGTGAGGTGACGGCTGGTCAGTGCGGTCGCGGCGCGGGCGGTGAGCTCTGGGTGGGAGGCGAGGCGGCGGGCTGCGGTGCGGGCGGCGGAGCGGAACTCCAGCAGGGCGGTACGGAACTCGGCGTCGGCGAGGGCGAGGGTGCGCCCGGTGGTGAACGCGGCGGCGTAGGCGGTGTCGAAGACGCCGTACTGCTGCAGGTAGACCAGCGCCTCACCCGGGGAGTCCAGGCGGGTGGCAGTTGGTGCGGGAAGCCCCTGCGCCGGCTGCGCGATGAGCGGGCCGCGGTAGAAAGCCAGGGTGCGCTCACCGCTCTCCAGGCGCTGCGGCAGGGCCACGGCCCCGCCCGCCATGCGGTCCAGGGCCTCCTTCTGCGGGCCGGCCGGATTGGCCGGGCCGGCGGTCGGCACGCGCAGGCGCAGCTGATCGGCGGGACGCGGGATGGTGCCGTCGGCGGTGGCCAGGTGCTGGGCGAGGTCGCCGAAGCCGACGCCGGAGTCGGGTTCGGTGGTGAACGACCAGGAGGCGAGGGAGACCAGGCGTACGCCTTCGGTGGGCGCGGGGGTGGTCAGGTGCTGGTCGAATCCCTCGAGGGAGACCAGGTGGACGACGTGCCGCCCGCCGGTGGCGGCGGGGAAGCGGTTGGCGACGAGGACGGCGTTGAGTTCGCCCTCGTCGGGTTCGGGGTCCGCGCCGGTGCGGGTGGCGTCGGGGCGCCCGCCCTCGCGCAGGTGCGCGAGGTAGCCCATCTCGGCCGGCAGCGGCTTCACCGCGTCGAACAGGGTCTTGGGGACGAGGACGGTGGCGCACTGCTCGTCGTACTCGTCGGGGCGCAGGCTCTCCGGCGGGAGTGCGGGGGGCTTGCCGGCGCCGAGGGCGCCGTCCAGGAGACGGCGCACGGTGCCGGCCTTGACCAGGCCCACCGCGTCCGGGTCCTCGGGCAGTTCGTCCTCGCGGAACAGCAGCAGGGCCATCCACGGGACGGCGGCCGGCTGGCCCGGGCCCAGGGGGCGGTTCCAGGGCAGGCCGGGGGCGTCGAGGTTGATGTGGGCGAGGGTCTGGCTGTAGGTGCCGGCGGCGTCCGGCACGGGGAACTGCGCGTTGATGCCGGTCGGGTCGAAGCTGAAGCGCGGCTGGACGACGTCGAAGGGCTGCGGGGTGGCGTCGATGACGCGGTCCGCTCCGTCGAGGTCCTTGAGGGTCTGGCGGTTGTCGATCCGGTAGCGTCCGGCGTAGAGGGAGGGGATGCGGTGGTCGAAGAACCGGGTGCGGTGCTGGGCCGCCGGTGCGCTGGTGCGCGGCTGGGGGGCGGGTTCGGACGTGGTGGTCACGAGGCGTGCCTTTCGACAGGACGCAGCGGTGGGATCCGGTGGTGGTGACGAGACGGCGCGGCCTTGGGCGCGCCTCGGCGAGGGCCGCCGCTGTCATGGCGGGTGGCCCGGTGCGGCTCGTCCGGTCAGCCGGCGATGAGCATCGGCTCGGCGGTGAAGGCGGTGCCCGCGGCGAGGGCGTAGCCGCTCAGGTCGGTGTCGAGCACGCCAAGGTCGGCACCGAGACCGGTCAGGGCCTGGGCCAGGGCGGTGCGGTTGGTGCGGGTGGCGGTGGTGTCGATGCCGTCCTGGATCGCGGCGATGACCCCGCCGGGCCGCTTCGGCTCAGGGCCCGTGGCCGGTTCGCCGGCGGACAGCGGCTGGTTGCCGTCGGGGTTGATCGGGTCGAAGGAGATGGCCTGCTCGTCGAGGAACCCGGTGTCGGTGCCGTGGTCGACCGGCGGCGAGGTCAGCCGGATCCCGAGGATCCGGTCGGGGATGATCCCGTCGTTGGGCGCGTCCGGCCGCTGGCCCCACAGGCCGTTGGGCACGTTGCCGCGCAGGACGGAACGGCCCCAGGGCGTCAGGAGGGACGGCTGGCCGTTGTAGGTGAGCCACACGCGCAGTTCGCTGCCCTTGCCCCGCACGTGCATGGGCAGGATGTCCACTGTCGTGCCGGTGGCGACCTCGACGGTGTCGCCGCCCTGGTTCAGGTAGACCTTGCTGACGGGGGCCGGGGTGTCGGCGGTGAAGGTGAAGCCGCCGTTGCTGACCAGCCACGGCTTGATGGCGCCGCGGGTGGCCGGGGTCCCCTCGCCCGTGTATCCGGCGATAGCCGTGGTGCGGACCATGTTCTCGGGTGGCGGCAGCATGCCCTGGAAGCCGCCCCAGTCCAGCGCCGGGGTCTGGTTGCGGCGGCCGGCGCCGAAGCCGATGGTGAAGGAGATGAACCACAGGTGGACGGTGGCCTCGCCACCCACCGCGGGCCCCCAGATCCGAACGCTGACGCCGACCTCGATCGAGATCCTGATCTTGACGAACCAGATCTTGATGGTCGCGGAGACGCCGACCCGGATCCCCATGCCCACGTCGAAGTAGAAGGGGTTCCACTCCAGCAGGGCGTCCACCCGGGCGGAGAGCCAGGCGCGCAGCATGCCGGACTGGAAGACGACGTCCAGGGAGCCGCCGGCCATCAGGGACTTGGGGGTGAACGCGGCATAGGCGTTGCCGGTGATGTTGACCGTCGAGCCGACGCCCCAGGTCAGACCGGCCGGCTGCTGGCGGGGGTAGCGGGCGGGCAGTTCCCGGCCTGCGGGGATTGCGCCGAGCAGGAACGCGAAGTCGCCGGCCTGCGGGTGGTTGCCGAACCAGAACTTCATGCCGACGCCGCCGCGCAGCTTGCAGTTCGGGTCGATGAGGAACGTCTTCTCGGTGAACGCCGCGCCGATGCTCAGCTCCCCGGCCGTCGGGCGCAGGGTGGCCTCGATGCCGATCTCCACCCGGGCGATCTTCTTGTCGCTCTTGGTGGGCAGTTGCATCCCGGCGACGCCCAGCAGGCTGATCGTCAGGTCGGAGCCGGTCTGCACCAGCGCCATGGCGCGGCCACTGAAGGTCTCGAAGCAGTCGAAGGCCAGGCCGGCGGCGAACCAGAGGTCGCCCTCCTGCGGCCGTACCCACGGGTTGGAGCCGCCGATCAACTCTCCGAGGACCTTGAGCGGGTCGACCTCCTCGTCATCGGCCCCGATCTCGCCCGGGTTGTCGAGTGCGATCAGGAACGGGAAACCGCCCAGCGCGTCGGCCGCCGGGACCCGCACGCGGCTGTTCCAGCCGAACCCGGCCGAGATGCCGCGCACCTGGAACAGCGGCGGCCCGAAGCCGGTCTGGCTGCCGAGGGAGCCGTAGGCGAAGAGCGACGGATCCGCGCCGGTGCCGTCGGGGACGACGTAAGCGCCCATGGCCGAGCCGTTGAACGCACCGGTGTCCACCAGCAGTACCCCGCCGACCACCGTCTTGTACGGCGGGGAGGCCGGCAGCGCGGTCAGCGCGCCGGCGATCCGCAGCGGCGGGTTGTAGTAGTCGACGCTCAGGCCGTTGTCGCCGCCGGGCGTGCCGATCGGCGACCAGCCGCGCACAGACGGCGCCTCAAGGACCCGCATGCCCTTGCGGCGCCGCGGTCCGGAGCGGGGGGCGAGGATGCCGTTCTCGGTCACCAGCGCCTGCGGGGCGCGGTCGCGGGCGGCTCCGCCGCGGTGCTTCACCGGCGGCAGGGCGCGGCCCAGGCCGTCCAGGCGATCGAGGTCGCTCGGCGGCGCGGGCGTGCGCCTGGTCAGCCGCAGCACCCGGCCGTCCGCCAGGACCCAGGCACCGGAGGGCAGGTCCGTGTCGGCCGGGGCGCCGTCGACCAGGACCAGAGCGCGGCCCTCACCGAGATCTGCGGTTGCCAGGGTCCCGGTCACCCACTCGCCGTCGACGGTGAACGCGATGTCCACCGGTGCCGAGGACGCGGTGACCGCGGCCCGCCCGCCGACCGACAGGGCCCTCGGATCACACACCGCACCGTCGATCCGCACCGTGCCGCCCGGAAAGACAAGCGCCGCAGCGTCGGGGTCGGCGAACACGGACACCGGGATCTCGACCGCCCCGCCCGCCGCCTGGTCGAGAAGCTTCCGAACGTCTTCCACGTGTGCTGTCACAGCGATCCAACCCTCTACTCGCGGCAAAAGGGGAAAGCGGAAGTCCGCGCCGGTCCGGCGACAAGCCTGAGGTCCGCTGCGAGGATCCTAGCCAGCCGGACACTGAAAGCTCATGTGTAACGACTCAGCGTGATGAACTTGGCTGAAAGCCGCAAACCACATGTGTGGGCGGATGCTCCACGGGCTGCGCCGCCCTGCGTGCAGAAGCGTTTCTACCGGGCCCGCAAGACCCCTGAGATGGCAAACGACCACGCACGGCTGCCCGTGGGCGTCCCTGGCGCCGACGCGCGAGAACGGTAACGAACCAGCCTGATGGGTCGAGCGGTTCGTTCGGCGGATGCCCTCAAGACGGGGTTCGAGGGCGGTCGGGGTTGATATCGGGCGAGCTCTTCGTTCTTGTCGGCGATGGTCGCCTTGAGGCAGGAGCCGCCCGCCCGACGGCGGCCCTGCAGACGGCGGCCCTGCAGACGGCGGCTTTGGTGCCGGATTCCTCCCATGCCTTGCAGTCGTTGCGGTTGCGGGCGAGTGGGCGGCCGACCACGACGACGAGGCGGGTGTCGGCGTCGATGACGATCGAGACCGAGACGACGTGTCAAAGATCTGCAAGCCCTTGGTGGTCGGCTCCGGAAGTCCTTCGGGGGTTGACCCCGCCCGACGCCAAGCAAGCTCGGCGCACGGACGGCGTTCATCCCGCTCACCGCTCTCACTGGTGGACCAGCGCCGGCCTCAGCACAGAGCACGCTGGGTGGCGCGTGATGCCGACAAGCGTGCTTCTACTCGGCCCTGTCGGGGACAGCTCCTCGGGCGTAGAAGGAGACGACGCCGCGCCACGGCGATGGGCCGCCCAGCGTTCGGTCAAGGTGCTCTTGTGACGGGTCGAGCGAGCGTCGGGCCGCGTTGACGAACTTCAGGTGTGCCTCCTCCAGCGCGCTGTGGATTGGCCGAAGCGCCTCAAGGTCGGTGGGCTGGCGACCGTGGAACAGGATGGTGAAATCCTCCACGACCTCGCAGAGCTCCACAGCCGCGGCGGCGGCCTCACGAGTTGCCACCAAGCTCAACGACTGCACTCCGGCATTGAACGGCCCCCAGATGTCAGAGGCAGGCTGGCGCTCCTCAAGGAACGCGCCGCGGAGCTCGGCTTCCACAGCGCCGAACGCCTGCAGGAACCTCTCGTAGGCGGCGGTCTGTGTCCCTTGCAGCCACTGGCGGTTCTGGCCGCGTCGCCCGACGATCCCGCCTGCGATGACGCCCACGACGGTGGCCGCGACGCCACCTGCGGTGGATATCAGAAGGTCCCATGGGACAGCCAAATCGGTTCCCCCGCATGGTGGATGGTCCGTTCGAGCGAGCTCCGTGCTCACTGTAGAGCCCCATGGCCGCGCCGCACCGCACACGCCGAGCAGTGCTCTACTTTCAGCCCCGTGCCTGGCCGCACAACTGGCCATCGCTACCTGATATTCGCAATAGCATGCCCGTTACCGCTGCCTGCCCGATAGCCCTGATCGCCTCCCAGCGCCACCGACTCAAGAAGAAGATGGCCTACGGCCACAAGACCCCGCATCAGGACCGGCAGCGGGCCACGATCGTGCTGCTCGCGGCCCCGGGCCGCTCGAACGCGAGGATCGCCGTCACGACGGGCATGCACGTCGACACGGTACGCACCTGGCGTGCCCGGTTCGCCGAAGGCGGCCTGCCCGCGCTGGCCGACCGCAAGCGTTCAGGGCGCCCGCGCCGCTTCACCCCGGTGCAGGTCGCCGAGGTCAAGGCGCCGGCCTGCCAACTGCCCGCCGAGACCGGCAGCCCGCTGTCTCGCTGGTCGTGTCCGGAACTGGCGCGCGAGGTCGTGGTCCGCGCCAACGCGGCTCGATCTCCGCCTCCACCGTGCGGCGCCGGCTCAAGGACGACGCGCTCAAGCCCTGGCAATACCGGTCCTGGATCTTCATCCGAGACCCGGCCTTCCAGCCCAAGGCCGCCCGCATCCTGGACCTGTACGCCCGCACCTTCGACGGCGTCCCGCTGGACGAGGACGACTACGTGATCTCCAGCGATGAGAAGACGTCCGTGCAAGCCCGCTGCCGCTGCCATCCCACCCTGGCCCCGGGCCAGGCCCGTGCAATGCGGGTCAACCACGAGTATCGGCGTGGTGGCGCACTGGCCTACCTCGCCGCCTACGACGTCCACCGAGCCCGCGTCTTCGGACGCTGCGAGCCCACCACCGGCATCGTGCCCTTCATGAACCTGGTCACCCAGGTCATGACCACCGAGCCCTATGCCAGCGCGAAACGCGTCTTCTGGATCGTCGACAACGGCTCCTCCCACCGGGGGAAGGCCGCCATCGACCGCCTGGCCAAGGCGTTTCCCAACGCCGTCATGGTGCACACTCCCGTCCACGCCTCCTGGACCAATCAGGTCGAGATCTTCTTCTCCGCCGTCCAACGCAAAGTCGTGGCACCCAACGACTTCACGGACCTCGACCAAGTCCGAGACCGGCTCCGGGCCTTCGAAGACCGCTATAACGCCACGGCACAGCCGTTCCGGTGGAAGTTCACCACTTACGACCTGGACGATCTGCTGGCCAGGCTCGACCGGCAAACCGCCGATCACCCAGGAGAATCCTCCATCGCGCCCGCGGCGTGATCAACCCCCGAAGGACTTCCGGAGCCGACCACTTAGGGACGGTGAAAATCACCGGGCGGGGCGCTCCGCGCACGCTTCGGGATCGGCTGGAGTGGCGCTCGTCGGCCGCCCGGAGGTCGCCCTGCTTGGCAGTGCCGGTCAGACACCGACACACGGCTTGGCGCCGTTGAAGGGTCGTCCGCCCTCCCGCATCGGCCTTCTGTTCGACGGGGCACATCCAGGGCACCCTCAGGGCCGGCAAGGCGGGCCGGTGGCGTGGCCGCGCGAAAGGCGGAAAGGACCAAGGGTCGCGGGAGGCAAGGTCGACGACATCACGGACCATCTCCACCGCATGATCGGGGAGCGCCGTGAGCACCTTCGCGGCCTGCGGGGAGAGTCGGGCCGGCCATGCGCTCACGAACGCGCGCCCAGGACGTCTTCCAGGCCGATGCCGTCGGAGTCGTCCAGCCCGGAGGCGATGAATGCATCGACGGCCGAGGCGGATGCCAGACGGGCCTTCCAGGCGCGGACGACCTCGTGAAGCGGGGTGAGGCTGTAGCTGTGCCGGGACTTCTCCAGGGCCTGGGCCCAGTCCTGCTCGAACGCCGGCACCCATTGTGCGGCCCGGGGGTCCTTCCGGACCCGGGCAAGGAGCTCCACAGCCGCGGTGGGCTCGGGGGCCGGGGGCGGTGCGGGCGCGTATTCGGGCTGGGCGCTCATGGGCTCCTCCAGTGTGTCTTCTGACCACGGTACCGGGACCGGTAAAGGTCCACAGGGGATCCCCTGTTGCTGTACTCCGCCGCCGGATTGCCATGAGGCCGGAGTCCTCCGCGCGGCGGGCGCTGCTGTACCCGTGCGCAGCCAGGGCGTCGCCCGGAAGCAGCGCCGCGGGCACGATGGCGTCCAGCAGCGCGGTCCACGAGGTCCGGCCCCTCTCCAGCGCGGCGACGATCGAGTACGGCCAGCCGGGCACCATCTGGTGCTTGCCCAGACCCCGGCCGAAGGTGTGGCAGAAGGAGCGGTCCGAGGAGGTGTCGGCATGCGGACGCAACCACGGGCAGACGTCCACCGCCAGCACCAGCCGACCGTCACCTGCTCGGGGAAGCGGGACACTGGTCAGTACACGCCGCAGCCGGGCGACGTCGATCCGACAGCGGTTGATCCCGGAGTACAAGGCCCCGCGTCCGCGCCGATGCCCGGGAGCCAGCGCCAGGTCCGCAAGGGTGCAGGCGTGGAGATCAGGTGCCTGTTCGTGGAGCCGTCGGCTTGGACACTTTCGGCCCCGAACCGCGCCTGACTCCGACCCTCGTCAGTAGCGGAGCCGGTGCCGCCGTCCCCCGTCGTGGCAAGGCAGTCGTAGGTGACGAGACGAGCGAACTGCTGCTCCTGGAGCCGACCGCCGGTGCGGCCCGCACTGTCCCCGGCGCGACTGAACCGCCCCGGGAGGCCGGTCAGCCCAGCGGCGGGCTGTACCGGTCGATGCCGTCGAGAATCCTCTGGTCCAGTTCCAGGGCGGCGGTGATGTCCTTGCGCGTGAACCGCGTCGGGTCCTTGGCGTAGATCTCCCGCCCCCGCTCGGAGGTGAACCGTTCCTCCGGGATCCGGTCGGCGCCCTCCGGCAGGAACTTGGCGACTTCTTCCAGCGCCGCCGTCCCGTACGCGGCGGTGGGGCGGATCTCGCGGTGTTCGGCCCGCGGGGTGTTCAGCAGCCGCAGCCCGGACTCGGTCGACAACCGGTCGCTGACCCACATGAACTCACCCGGGTCGATGATCTGCGAGGGCTCCGGACCGCCGAAGGCCGGGGGCGCGGGGGGCCATCCGTCGGGCATCGTGAACTCGTACGAGCGCGTGCGGCCGCACTGCGGGCAGGTGCCCTCGTACACGCTGACCAGGATCCCCTCCCGGTCCTCCAACCGGTGCTGCCGATCGAATTGCGTAGCGCCGCAGACACAGACGTGCAGGTCCATGTAGAGGTGCGCTTCCTGCGCCGAACGAGCGATCAACATGTCATGATCATACCCATATCGGCACGCCGGACTGGGAGATCAGTGGAGCTGCGTACCGGCGGGGGACAGCTGCTCGGCGAGGCCGAGGCCGTCTTGCCGAGGATGCTGCGGGATCTGTACGCGGAGCAGCTGAGGGGCACCGCCATCGCCGGGGAGGACGGCCGGCGCTTCTTCCAGCTGAGCGACTCCGCCGACCGGCGGATCGAGCTGCGCCTGGACACGGCCGCACTGCCGCGGCCGCTGGTGGCGCGCACCTTCACGAACACGACGACCGACCGGTACGTCGTCCAGCTCGCCGACACCCTGCGGCCGGCGCAGGCAGGCCAGGTTCGGACCGCGCGGCCCCGTCCTGCCGGCGAGTGACCACCAGGGTCCATCCCTCCTGCCGGCGCCCGTCCTGCGCGAGGTACGACGCCGGCCAGGCGGGCCAACCGGAGCCTCCCGCTCTGCCGGATCACGGTGCCCCGGCCCTGCCGGTCCTGACGCGGGTCAGGCTGATGCGAAGGCCTCCGGGACGGCGACCCGGGCCACGGTCGCGCACGCCGTGAGGACCAGGACCCGGGTGATCGCGCCCCCGGTCGCCGTCCGGCGGCGGAACCGCGCGGGCAGGACGGTGTCGGCTTCATGTGAGTGGGTCCCTTCAGCCTGTCAGACGCCGAGGTGGAGGAAGGGAGCCCAGGCGAGTGGGCCCAGGTCCGCGCCCGAGGCCGCTTGTGCGGCGCGCAGTTCGAGGACCGCGCGGTGGAGGGCGAGCGCGGGGGAGGCACCGTCGGCGATCTCCGCGTACACGGTCCGGGCGACGGAGTCCGTGGCGTCCCCGTACACCTTCCACAGGGTCCCGATGACGTGCGGGAACCCGGCGAGTTGGAAGGCGGAGGCCATGTTGAGGGCCTCGTCGGCGAACCGGTCCCCGGACAGTGCGGTCTCGCAGGCGGCGAGGAACGCCAGCCGCGCCGCGCCGAGGTCGGTGCGTGCCACGGAGACGAACGGCAGCCAGTCGCCCCCGGCGAGGTGCAACGCGCTCGTCACCGGATTCGAGGCGTCGCTCGTGCCGTGGCAGGCGAAGTGCACCACTGCCCGTCCCGGCAGCGCCGCCAGCACCGCGTCGGCCACGGCCTCCGTCTCGGACAGGCGTAGTGCCTGCGGCCCGTCGAACAGAGGTGCCGGGACGGACACCGGTCCCATCCGGCCTGAACCGCCCGGCGCCACGAGCAGGGCGGGCCCCACCGGTTCGGTGGGCCGGGCCAGGTCCCGGGCCAGCGCGCGCAGGGTCGCCGAGTACGAGGAGACGACCCGGTCCAGGACCGTGTCGGGCGTCGTGCCCGCGCCCGGGGCGGCCCCGTGATGTCCGGCGGCGTGCAGCGGCAGCAGGCACAGCGGCCCGGAGGGCACCCACCGCACACGGTCCGGCCTCAGCGGGGCCAGCCGTTCCAGCACGGGCGCGGCGAGGTCGTCCCACAGCCGGCGGGTGATCTCGTCCAGTACGTCCAGTGACTCCTCGTCGCGGGCAGCGGTCGCCACCTGCAGGCGCGCGGCGTACGTCTCGACGGCCTCGGGTGTCAGCCGGGGCAGGGACAGGGCCTCGACACCCCCCGAGGTGACGATCAGCGCGTCGGCGCGCAGCGCGGTGACGTTGAGGGCGACGACTGCGCTCTCGCCGAGCCGGGACGACAAGGCCTTGACGTCCACGTCCGCGGGTGCGAGCCGGGACCCGTACGCGGCCAGGATCCGGCCCGCCGCCCGCCGGTGCTCCCGGGCGTCCGTGTACGCCCCGCCGGACTCCGTGGCAGCCGGTCCGGTGGGCTGTGCGCGAGATGGTCCGGGGGACGGTGGCGGATCCAGCGGCCGGGGTGCGAGAGTCACCTGCTCGGCCTCGGCCGCCTGATCGGCGCGGAAGGAGGACCACACGGCCTCGCGATACAGCCGCAGGTCCTTCTCGGGAAGCGCCGTCGCGCGTGAGGCGAGACCCCACACCGGGGCGAGCAACAGGCTCCGGCCCCGGTCGAGGACGGCAAGGGCGTCCTCGGGCCGCCCGGCCTGGAGGTACGCGGCACAGGCCTGGCCGGCCAGGCCGCCGAACTGCTCGACGTGGTCGGCCCGGCTGTGCCAGCCGAGCAGCGTCGGCTCGGTCATGGCCTCCAACAGCTCCACCGCCAGGGCGAGCAGGGCGGTGGCCGTCCCACTGCGACCGTGGCGGTGGGCCAGGAGGCCACCCGACTCCGCCGCCGTGCCCCGGATCAGCAGCGAGCCTCCGGCGTGCCGGGCGGCGACGGCATACGCGTCCAGCGCCGTGTCGAGATCGGCCTCGCGCGACGAGCGCCGGAACACCTCTTCGAACAGCTGACCGCAGATCATGTGGACGTTGGCGACGGACGGATGACCGCCGGGCAGCTCGCGCAGGGCGCGGGCCATACTTCCCACGGCGTCGGCGAGCGCGGTCTGCGACGGGCTCACAGCCCTGCTGAACACGTGGAAGGACTGCTGGTAGGCCAGCACGCGGACGACGCACAGATTCAGCAGGGGGACCGCGGCGGCGGCCGTCCCCCCGGACTCGGCCACCGCCTCCACCGCCTCTTCCGCCCAGCGGATCGCCTCGCGCAGGTCCTCCGTGCGCAACAGGTCGTGCTGGTAGCGCAGTTGGAACACACGGGCGAGGTTCCCGAGGTACTGCGGACGGTCGGGGGCGGAAGCGGGCAGCAGCCGTACCGATTCCAGGAGGTCGGCGACGGCCCGGTCGAGGTGCGCTCCCGCCTCCTCCCGCGAGCCCTCGACCTGCCCGTCGACGCTGAGGTGGCGGCGTACGGCCACACTGCCCCGGGCCATCAGGTACACCGGCCGGGCGGTGTTTCCCTCCGGCACCAGGGTCAGGGCACGACCGACCTGCCGTTCTGCCTCGGCCAGGTCCTCGCGGTCCCGGTGGGCGTCGAAGCGCAGGCAGAGCGCATTGCAGAGGTGCAGGTACGGGGCTCCCGGAGCGAGGACGTCAAGGGTGTCGTCGGGGTCGAGCCGCTCCGCGGCCGCCACCGCCCTGCGGGCGTCCTCGACGAGCGCGTCGATGGCGTCCCGCTCACCGGTAGCCGGCCCTCGCAGCTGCGCGGCGACGCTTGCCGCGTTCGCGGCCTGGGCGGCCATCGCCGTGAACTCCGGGGATCCCTCGGGCACCAGGGCCAGGGCCTCGTGCAGCCGCCGTGCGGCGCCGACGGCGAGCGCGGCGTCGTCCGTGCTCCGGGCCAGGGCGGTCTCGGCGACGCCGAGGTGGGACTGGAACATGACGCGGTCGTCATCCGCCCCCTCCGGCAGGGTGTCCAGCGCACGGGTGATCATCGTCCGCATGTCGCGCAGGTACGAGACGTTCCCGGTTGCCTGGTGGCGGGCCAGCAGCACGCCCGCGAGCGCGTCCACCCCGGTCGATCGCAGGGGCGCCGGGGTGGCGGTGCCCTCGACGACCTCGCGGAGCCGCTGCTCGGCCTCGGCCAGGGCGTCCGCGCCCGCGTGGCCGCGTTGGCCGCCGATCATGCAGACGTGCCCGTACAACCACTGGGCCTCGGCGAGCTGTGAGGGGACGCCGCCGAACCGGGTGGCCCCCTCGGCGGTGAAGGCCGCGAGCCGCGCCTGACGGAACGTCCTGGGGTTCCCGTCGCGCACGTACAGCGTGAAGAGCGCCCGGGCACGGTCCAGTAAAGCGTCCACCTGTGACATGAAGGCCCCCGCCGGTGTGTCGCTGGTCGAGCACGCCGGATGTGCGCGCCGGAGCTGCGCGGGGTTGCCCGGACGGTACCCGGGTAGGCATTCCCGCGCCGCGGGGGTGAACGTATCCGTGAACCCCCGCGAACATGCCGAATCTACGTCCAGCACACGCACGTTGGAGGATGAGTGACCATATCCACCGAGCAACGGGACAAGGCCGCACAGCTGTTGGTCACGATCAGGACCAAGTGGAATCTGGACGACGGCGTCCCCGCTCGCCTGCCGGGTGCGCTGCGGGATCTGGAGGACGCCTGGTGGGCCGGGGATGCCGGGGCCTTCGCCAAGGCGCACCGCCGGGCCGCCCTGGCCGAACCGGTCCTCACGAAGGGTGAGATGCCTGCCGAATCGGAATCCGTGGGCAAGGAGGAGGTGCTGATCGTGCTGGCCCGGCTGGAGGAAGCGTTGGCCAGCCCTCCCCCGCCGCCGAACCCGCCCGGTACGCCGTGAGCGGTCCCGGCCCGTTTCCGGTGCCGCGGCGGCCGGCGCTCGTGGCCCGGCTGTTCCTGACCGACGCGGCCTTGGCCGCGGGCACCCCGGCCGGCGTCATGCTGAGGAGGTGGTGGGAGGCGGCCCGGTCGCTGGGGATGGTGGACGCGGTGGGTGCCTGGCCCAACCGGCTTCCCCCACCGGATCGTGGCGGATCCGGCCAGGTGGAGCCACGTCCGCGCGTGTTGGCGGCGGTGCAGCGGTCGGCGGGCGGCGCGTACGAGATGCTCGTGGTGACCGCCGTCCACGACATGGTCGTCGCCTCGGTGCTGCTCGCGCCCAACGACGACCGCCACGACTGGGCGGGGCTCGCGGACCGGTGGTGGGGCGCCGCAGGGCGCCCCGGGCCGGCGTTGCCGGGGCTGTTGGGCAGTGCCGAGCAATTGCTCGCGGAACTGCCGGCCACGATGGCCGCACTCGCCCCGC
Organism: Streptomyces sp. NBC_01276; assembly: GCF_041435355.1. Classification (GTDB taxonomy): domain Bacteria; phylum Actinomycetota; class Actinomycetes; order Streptomycetales; family Streptomycetaceae; genus Streptomyces. Next base: position 390,092 of record NZ_CP108443.1, on the reverse strand, counting down.
AGGCACTCGTCGGCCGACTGGCCCCCGCGGTCCCGGGCCCCGGGCCGGAGGGACCGGCCGTCGCCGTGGGCGGCGTCAGGGTGTGGGAGCTGCCGGTCCCCTCCGGCTGGAGTCCCGGACACCGCCGGCTGCTGACGGTGTCCGCCGAGGAGGACGCGGACGAACTGAGCAGGTGGTCCTGGCAGGGCACCCAGGCCGGCGCGCCCCCGGCGACCGTTCACCTGCTGGTGGCGGCCCGGATCCGACACCAGTGCGCGGAACTGCGGGCCGAGGGACCCGCGTCGTGGGAACTCGCGGAGCGGGTGGGCCGGGCGGCCGAGGAGGTGGGGGCGACCGGCACCGTGGCGGCAGGGGGCGCCCCCGGGGCCCGGCTGCTGGACCTGGAGGGCGCACTCGGCGCGCTGGATGCGGTACGCGAGGAGGCGGCGGCCACGACTCGGCGCCTGCGCCGGCGTGAGCTGGACCTCTCAGGGGCCGAGGAGACGCTGCACCTGCTGGGTGAGGAGAACTCCGGGCTCGTGGCACCGGAGCTGAGGCTGGTGCGGTGGGCGCGAGCCCAGATCCGAACGGTCGCCGAGTCGCTGGCGCTGGCCGACCGACGCGCCGAGGACGTGGCACGGCGCGGGTCGGCGGCGGCGGACCGGCTGGTGCGGGCGCGGCGCGACCGGTTGACGCTCAGCCAGACGTCCGTCCTGGGTTCCCTGCTGCTGGCCCTCGCCGCGATCCAGAGCCTGGGCTACAGGGTCCCCGTGCCGAAGCCGGTGCAGCCGGGCCTGATCGCCTTCCTCGCGTCGCTGGCACTGATCCTGCCGTGGCTCGCCCAGCCGCGCCAGGAAGCCCTGCTGCTGCGGTCGTTCGGGCGGGGCTTCGACCTGCTGCTCTTCGCTGTGTCCGGAGCATGCGCGGGCTGGCTGCTGGCGTCGTCGGCGGCCTGGTGGCTCCACCGGCCCCTCCCCACCCATGTGATCGCGGCGGTCCTCGCCGCGATCACGGCGGCCTTCCGCGCGACGGCCTTCCGCGCGACGGCCTTCCGCCGCCGGACCTGACCCGCGTGCCCGTCGGGGCCGGCCGGTCGCACCCCGAGGTCCCTGCGCTCGCCTCGGCGTGGTGGGGCTGTCCTACCGGCCGGCCGGCGGCAGCGCACGGCTCGTCGTCTCCCCGCCTTGATGGTGTGCTTGGCGCCGGATCCTGACCGCCCCCGGCCTTGGCCTCGCTCACGCCGTGGGCCGGGGACCTGCGGCACGGCGGAGTCGGTTGGCGATCGCGCTTCCCAGGCCCTCCTCGGCGGGCAGGGAGGTGATGATGAGGTCGCACCCGTACTGGTCGAGGTCCCGCAGGAAGCCATACAGCCCTTGTGCGTAGGCATGCATCGAACCGGGGAGGGCAATCACCGCGTGCGCCTTCACCCGAGCGGTGGCGAGAGCCGGAGGAAGAAGGACTCCCACCCGGTACCCGGCCCCCTGGGCGAGCTCGGCTTCGGCGACGAGCTTCTCCGGCTCGACGAGGGCGACCCGCGCCCGCGGGGCGTAGTGGGAGGGGTGCTGGCCGGGGACCCTCACGCCGGTTGTCGCAGGGACCTCGACCGGGCATCCCAGCACCGCTTCGAGGTCCTCACGCGTCACCCCGCCGGGCCGCAGGATGGCCGGGTTCTCGCCGGTGACGTCGACGATCGTCGACTCGACGCCGACCTCGCAGGGTCCGCCGTCCAGCACGAAGTCGACGGCGTCACCGAGCTCCGCGCGGACGTGATCCACGGTGGTGGGGCTGACCGCGCCGAAGCGGTTGGCGGACGGAGCCGTGACGCCACCTCCGAAAGCCGACAGCAGCGCGAGGGCGACGGGATGGTCGGGCACGCGTACTGCCACCGTCTCCAGCCCGCCGGTCGCCTCCAGGGGGACCCTCCGGCCGCGCCGCAGGACCAGTGTCAGCGGTCCGGGCCAGAAGCGCCGCGCCAGCAGGCGCGCGGCCGCGGGCACCTCTTCGACCCACTCGTCCAGCTGCTCGGCGGCGGCGATGTGGACGATCAGCGGGTGGGTGGGGGGTCGTCCCTTGGTCTGGAAGATCCGCGCGACGGCTACCGGGTCCTCGGCGTTGGCGCCCAGACCGTAGACGGTCTCGGTCGGCAGGGCCACCAGGCCCCCGGCACGCAGCACGCCGCACGCCTTCTCGATGTCACCGATGTGTGCCATGCCCTTGGTCTTCCTCTCTCCGTTGCGCCCCCGCCCCACATCATGCCGACGCGCAGGACGGCCCCTCTCAGCCCCTGCCGTGCCGCGGACGACCGGCACCCGAAACCGGCAGGGACGCGCCGACGAGGCCGATGCCGCCGTCGCTGAGGATGCGGCCCGGTGCGGGGCGGGGAACGCCATCGCCGACCCACGCACGCCTCATCCGACCAACGCCGGCGGCGCCGCGAGGACACGCCCCGCGTCACACCGCGCCTGGCGCCTGTTGCCTGAGGCCGCCGCAACGTCCGTGGCCACCGAGTGCGGTGCTCTCCGGTGCCGAGGGGGCGCGGTCGCCCCCGCCTACGACGTCACCGCCGCCGGCCGCCCGCCGCCCGCCGCGACCGCATCGTTTCGTCTGCGGACTTCCCCTGGCCTGCCCGTCGTGCCCGCGAGGACGGTCAGCCAGGACGACGACAGCGGCCGGCTGGACGGTCGTTGGTCACCGTCGTCGGCTTCTGCTGTTGACGTGCGGCGTCCCGGAGGGCTCACACGCGCCCGGTGGTCTTCTCGGCGGATGCCGGGCGGGGCTCGCGGGCGAGAGCGCTCGGCCACCAGGCGCGGGGACCGATGTCGATGACCAGGGCCGGGACCAGGAGGGAGCGGACCACGAGGGTGTCGAGGAGTACGCCGAAGGCGACGATGAAGGCGATCTGCACGAGGAAGGCCAGGGGAATGACCATCAGTGCGGCGAAGGTGGCCGCCAGGACCACGCCTGCCGAGGTGATCACGCCGCCGGTGGTGGTCAGCCCGCGAAGGACGCCCTGCCGGGTGCCGTGCAGGAGGGCCTCCTCTCTCACCCGTGACATCAGGAAGATGTTGTAGTCCACCCCGAGGGCGACGAGGAAGACGAACCCGTAGAGGGGGACGGAGGCGTCCGTGCCGCTGAAGCCGAGCAGATGGGTGAAGACCAGTGCCGACACTCCCAGCGTGGCCGCGAAGTTCAGGGCAACGGTCACCACCAGCAGCAGCGGTACCAGCAGGGAGCGCAGCAGCAGCACCAGGATGAACAGAATGATCGCGAGGACGATCGGCACGATGACGGTGCGGTCCCGGACGGCGGTCTGCTGGGTGTCGTATTGCTGGGCGGTGTATCCGCCGACGAGCGCGTCTGCGCCGGCGACAGCGTGTACCTGTTCGCGGAGGCGGGCGACGGTGTCCTTGGCGCCGTCGCTGTCGGCTGCGGCCTTGAGGGTGACGTCGATGCGCACCCGGCCGTCTCTGACCAGGGGTTCGCCTGATCTGGGCCCGCCCGAAGCGGTCACGACGTTCGCGGCGGCGACTCCCCTGGTGGTCTTCGCCGCGGTGGCCACCTCGTCGGCGTGGGAGACGCTGGCGATGATCACGGTGGGGTTTCCGGATCCGCCGGGGAAGTGACGGCCGAGGGTCTGCTGCGCCTGGACCGAGGGCGCGTCGTTGACGAAGATCTCGTCGAGGGGGACGCCGGTGGAGGACAGGGAGGGGGCGAACGCGGCGAGAGCCAGGAGTGCCACGGTGGTTGCGGCCCACACACGCCGTGGGGCTCGGTCGATCAGGGCGGCGACGCGCTTCCACAGGCGGTGGCCCTCGGTGGTGGCGTCGGCCGGTTTGGGGGTGGCCGGCCAGTAGGCCGCGCGGCCCAGCAAGGCGAGGACGGCGGGCAGGAAGGTCAAGGTGACCAGGACGGCGCAGACGATGCCGATCGCCCCGACCGGCCCGAGGGCCCGGTTGTTGGTCAGGTCGCCGGCGAGCAGCGCGAGCAGGCCCAGGGCGACGGTGGCCGCGCTCGCGGTGACGGCTCCCGCCGAGCGGCGCAGGGCGACCAGGGCGGCGGCGGCACGGTCGCCACGGGTGGCGAGTTCTTCACGGAAGCGGGCCGCGAGGAGGAGTGCGTAGTCGGTCGCGGCTCCGATCACCAGGATGGAAAGGATTCCCTGGACCTGGCCGTCGACGCGCACGGTGCCGCGGTCGGCGAGGACGTAGACGATCGCGCAGGCGAGACCGAGGGCGAACACCGCGCCGATGATGATCACGAAGGGCAGCAGGACGCTGCGGTAGACCAGGAGCAGGATCAGCAGCACCGCGGCGAGAGCGACGCCGAGCAGGATCCCGTCGATGCCGGCGAAGGCGTCCGCGAGATCGGCCTGGGTGGCCGCCGGCCCTGCGATCCGAGTGGTGGTGCCGGGCACGCCCTCGGCGCTCTTTGCGATGTCGGCAAGGACCTGGGGGGTCTTGTCTCCCAGGTCGGGGGCGAGCGGCACCACCGCCTGCAGCGCCTGCCCGTCCTGGGAGCGCAGGACGGGCGAGGGGGCGCCCGCGACTCCGGGAAGTCTGCCCAGCCCGGCGACTGCTGTGGTGGCCGCCTCCAGCTGGACCTGCGTCAGCGGGCCGTCGGAGCTGGTCCACACCACGATGGCCGGCACCGTTTCGGACTGCGTGAACGCCCGTTGCTCATCAAGGACGCCGGTGGACTCGGCGCTGCGCGGCAGGAATGCGGCCCGGTCGTTGCTGGAGACCTCGCCCAGCCGCCCGGCGTAGGGGCCGGTGCCCCCGCCGACGGCGAGCCAGGCCAGCACGAGTACGGCCGGGACGAGCCAGCGGGCCCAGCGCGGTGTGTTCCTCATGTCGTTCCTCGGTACCAGACAACTAGGTCAACCATAAAGTATCTCAATCATCGAGAGATCTTATGATGGATCCATGACCCGCCCCGCCGCCTCCTCGCCTTCACTTCCCCCGGACGACCCGATCGGGATGCACTCCTTCGCTCTGCTTCTGCGCCGGATGAACGCCGAGTTCAACCGCATCGCCCAGGAATTCGCCCAGGCTCACGGACTCCACCTGACCGACGTCCAGGCCCTGATCGCCATCCTGGACGCCGAGAACACCCCGCCCGGCCAGAGCGCCGGCCCCATGACCCCCGGCAGGCTGGCACGGCACATGAACCTCACCAGCGGCGCCACCAGCGCGTGCCTGGACCGTCTGGAGGCCGCCGGGCACATCCGGCGGGTGCGGGCCGCCGACGACCGGCGCGTCGTCCACCTTCACTACGCCGAGGCAGGCCGCCGGGTGGCTCGGGAGTACTTCCGCCCGCTGGCCACGGCCACCGACGAGGCGCGCAGCCACTTCACCCCCGAACAGCTGCACACCGTCGTGGACTTCCTCGCCCGGATGAACCGGCAGCTCAAGGACATCCGCAGCTGACGCCGCCGCGGCCCGGCCCGGTCGTTCCGCCTCAGTGCCAAAGGCCCTGCGGCCATCCCTTCCCCGGACCGGGCTGATGCGCCTGAAGCGGGGCGGGCCGCGTCACCCCGCGTCTCCTCCCGTCCGGCACGGGCTGAAGCAGCCGTCCGCAGGGGTGCGCGCCTGGCCGTTTGGCGCGCTGGGGCACTGGGAGCCCGTCGGGCACGATGACTCTCCCCGACGCCGGATGATCCGTCTCGCACCGCTCACATGGGCGGGACGGGACGGTGCCACGAGTGGCCCGGCGCCGACCTCGCCGACCGGCTCGGAGCCACCGGCCGCACCGTGCGCCACGGCATCGACCAGCTGCGCGAACTCGGCTGCCAGGTCGAGTGCACCACCGGCCACGCGGGCGGCTGCCGCCTCGCCTCCGGCGCCCGCCTCCCCACTTCGACGCCGAAGAGGCCACCGCGATCGCGGTCGGAGACCCCTGCGTAACCGACGTCCGGCAGTTTTATACCCAACGTCGCCTCAGTGCCCGTCGCGGACCACCGCCAACCCGCCGACCCGGGTCGTGATGCCCGCCGGCCCGCGTCGGGCCGAAGCGAGCACGCTGGCCGGTCGCCCGAGGGCGTCGCCCTGCTCCACCTCGATCGCGACCGTCTGCGCCCCTGTCGTGTCGAGCAGGTGGGCGGCCAGGCAGCCGGTGCTGTTGGCGTTGGCGACGTCCTCGTCGACACCGATCGCCGGCGCGAACATCCGCGCCGCACCCGGTCGGTCGCCCACCGGCGGTACATACACGAAACAGCCGAGGAGCCCGTACCGCCGGCACGCCGCCGCCAGCCTGCCGAGGTGTGGGCAGACTCGGAGCAGCGCCGACCGGTCGTGGACCGGTACCAGCATGCGTGGTGCGCCGGGCGCGGCGATCCGTGGCGCGTCGGTCGGATGCAGGTCGTCCGCGGTGAGCCCGAGCGCGGCGACGACCGCGGCGCGCTCGTCCGGTGCCGGGTGACGCAGCGCGACGAGGCCCTGGTCGAACCACACCTCGATGCCGGTGGGTCGGCGGATCGCGACGGTGTCGAACGTGCGCCCGCCGGTGTGCTGGCGGTCGTTCAGCTCGTCCAGGGCGGTGCGGGTCAACCGGACGGCCTGCGCGGCAACGGTGCCGTGGCCGCAGCCGGACAGTTCGGCGGTGGCGGTGAAGAACCGGACCGGCCGGCCGCCGTCGGGCGTCCGCTCCGGGCCGAGGAACGCGGCGTGCGAGGTGCCGGCCGCAGCGGCGACCGCACGCCGGTCCGCGCCCGTCGCCGCCGGGTCGTCGTCGGTGACGGCCGTGGGGCTGCCGCCCCGGCCGTCGCGCCGCACGCACGCATCGACCACCGTGACATCCGGCCAGGACATCGGCCCCCCTTTGCCGCTCAACGAACCGACAACCGCGAACGGCGTCCGCCGATAACCGGGCCTGGCCGCAACGGCCAGCTTGTCGTAGGCAGCCAGCCTCTCAGGGTCGGATATTCGGCCGGACATGTCCGGCTTCGAATTGACCTTCAGATTGCTTGATCCCGGCGACGGGGGAACGTGCCGGAGACGGATACGAAGGCCTCCCGGTCGACGGGGTCGGCGATGGCGGGCATTCCAGCCCGTCCACGCAGGAGGAGACACGGCCTCATCCGAACCTCGCCGGGTGTCCGCCAGCCGCCGGCGCCATCGGCGGCGACGACGCGCGCATGGGCGCGGATGCCGTCCGGCACCGCCCAGCGGGTGGTGATGTCGTCCTCGGCTCGGTCTTCGGCCAGGGCGCGGCGCACGGCGTCCGCCATGACGCCGACGGCGACCGCCGTCTGGTGCGCCGGGTGCGGGGCCGGGGCACGGCGTTCGGGGCGAGAGATATATAAAGCATTCATATAAAAACTGTATGCTTCATGCATGAGCCGTCAAGACGCCACTCGTGGCGCATCCACTGCGATCGGGTCGGCCCTCTACGGGCTGGCCACCAGGGCTGTGCGACGCCTTCCGCGCGATATGAGCATCACGTCCGCCGCCACCCTGGCCACCCTGCACAGGACCGGCCCGCGACGCATCACCGATCTGGCCGTGACCGAGGGTGTCACCCAGCCCGCGATGACCGTGCTGGTCCGGGTGATGGAGGAATCCGGACTGGTCGAGCGGCGGGGCGACGCGTCCGACAAGCGGGTCACGCTGGTGTGCCTGACCGAGGCCGGCGCGTCGTACGTTCAGACGCGGCGCCGGGCGGGCGTCGATGCGCTCGCGCGGCTGGTCGACGAACTCGCCGCCGACGAGGTCGAGGCCCTGGTGGCGGCGCTTCCGGCCCTGGCGCACCTGGCAGAGCTCGAAAGCCAGGACCGCGAAGGGCCGAAGCGGTGACGGGACGCACCCCGGAGGGCTCCGAGGCGCGGCTGCTGGGCCCCGCCCTGATGTTCATCGCCCTGGTCGTGGCGGCGGTCGCCAGCCTCGGGACGCCGCTCATCACCAGTGTGGCGACCACGTTCCACGTGTCGCTCGACAGCGCGCAGTGGACGCTGACCGTCGCACTGCTGAGCGGCGCCGTCTCCACGCCCGTCCTCGGCCGGCTCGGAGCCGGCCCGCACCGACGGGCCACGGTCCTCGCCACGCTGGCGATCGTCGTCGTCGGCAGTGCGCTGACCGTGCTGCCGCTGCCGTTCGCGGGGCTGCTCATCGGCAGGGCGGCCCAAGGCGTCGGGCTCGGGCTGACGGCGCTGATGATGGGCGTGGCCCGGGACCATCTTCCCGAGGAGCGCAGCACGGCGACGATCGCCCTGATCTCGGTGGTCTCGATCATCGGCGCCGGCGTCGGCTACCCGCTCACCGCACTGCTCGCCGAGATCGGCGGCGTACGGGCCGCCTACGGATTCGGTCTGCTCGTCACCGCTGTCGCCTTCCTGACCGCGTGGCGCTCCATACCCGCGGCTCCCGAAGGCCGCTCCGCTCACGTGAACGTTCCGGGGGCGCTCGTCCTGGCGGGCGGGCTGTTCCTCGTCCTGTTCCTGGCCGGCCAGCGGAGCCTGTGGAGCCGTCACCTCGCCGTGGCGGTGATCCTCGCCGTCGCCGCCGTGCTCCTGCTGTGCGTCTGGACCGCCTCCGAGCTGCGCAGCGAGGCGCCCCTGGTCGATGTCCGGGCGGTGCGGCACCCGGCGGTCGCCGGCGCGAACATCGCCATGTTCGTCGGCGGGAGCGGCATGTACCTCCTGCTCACGCTCATCACGCGGTACGCCCAGACGCCACACGGCGCCGGCTACGGCTTCGGGCTGACCACCTTCGTCGCCGGGCTGGTCCTCGTCCCGTTCTCGGTGCTGGGGTTCGTCGCCGGCAGACTCACGCCCCGGGTCCGGACGCTGATCGACGCACCCGTACTCCTGGCCGGCAGCGCCGTCATCGTCGGCGGCGGATTCGTCCTCTTCGCCGCGGCCCGGTCGAACCTGGCCGAACTGCTCATCGCGATGGGTGTGCTGGGCTTCGGCGTGGGCGGCTTCTCAGCGGCCATGCCCGGCGTCATCCTGGCCGTCACGCCCAAGAGCGAGACGTCGAGCGCGATGAGCTTCAACTACGTCGTCCGCAGCGTGGGGTACTCCCTGGGCAGCGCGACAGGCGGCCTGGTGCTGGCCACCGGCACCGACACCGACACCGACACCGGTCATCTCTTCCCGAACGACCACGCCTACACCACCGCAGCGCTGATCGGCATCGCCGCGATGGCGGTCACCGCCCTGACCGCCATCGCTCTCGCCCGCCAACGCCCGCCCGAGATCGACGCCGTCGCGGCCACGGCCACGACCAGCGAGCCGGGTCGGGGCCGGCAGGGCCGATGACCGGCTCGGCGGAAGGGCGGCGGCCCCGTCGCCCTGGTCGGCGCCGAGGAGACATATCGACGTTCGCCGGCCGCCAGCGCCAATGGCCTGCTGAGACGAGAGAAACAGTGGACCACGACTCGGTCGGCAGCAGGCGTGGCCTTGCCTCGACCATGCCGGAACGAACCACAGAGGCATGACACTGCGGACCTTCATCGGCGCGATCGACGGATCTGGAGATGAGGGCTTCCGCCTACGTTTCGGACGCGGCTACGCTCGGCGCGATGTCTCCGTAGCCGTGGCTCATCACATGACCGAACGGTTGGAATGTCACTACCTGCGGCAGCGGACCCTCGGCGGCCGGTCGGCTGGGAGGCGCTCTCATGACCGGCCGGGCCCGTCGAGGCGTTCCGTGGGACCGGCGAAGGAGAGGAAGAGGGTCCGCGTGGTGAGCAGCCAGGTGTCGTCCACCTTGCGGAACGTGTCTTCGTAGTGCCCCACCTGCACCGGGGGCCGCGGCGGTACGAGGCCCTCGCTGTAACCGTCGACACGGTACGTGGTGAAGTAGGTGGTGGCGGCGGCGGTGTCCGCAGAGGTCACGGTAACCAGGATGTTGCTGCATATACGGCGTGACAGTCGGTCTGAGGGCCGGTTGCCGAAGTAGATGCGCAGGGCGTCGTGACCCTCAATGCGGCGGTCGCCGGCGGGCCATTCCCAGCTGCCGTCCTGCGTGAAGAGGTCCGCCACCGAGGCTGGGTCCCCGAGGTCGAGCCGGTGGACGAACTCGACGACCAGCCGCTCGCAAGCCCGCTCTGCGAGCAGACGGTGCATCGGGTCAAGGGTTTCAGCATTCATGATCAACTCATATCAGGTCGCTCCTGGCTGAGGCAGCCCCCACCCGAGCCGGGCCCCGGTTCCAGACCCATGTCCTCCTGAGCCGCGCCCGTCCGTGGCCGCCCCCCACTTGCCGATCCGTGGCTCAGTGCCGCCAGTCCACAGAACCTGAGCCCGGACCCGAGAACCGGGATCAGGCACACATTCCGTGAGGGTGATCAGCAGCTCGTGAGTCCGTCAGCAGCTGTTGGCGAACGCTGGTCAGTCAGCCCAGCCCTCGGTGTTCGAGCACGACTCGTAGGAATATCGCGTGTTGCGGTCCCATTCCTCCCCGGTGATGCGCTTGTATGCACGGTCCGGTGAGTAGAGCAGGCTTTCGGCCCAGATGAGCTTCGTGGCGTAAGGCTCGAAGACCGCAGGGTCTTGAAGGACGCTCTCGAAGACGACGCGGCCGGCGGCGACGACGGCAGCCCGGGTGTAGAGGAAGGCGTCATCGGACAGGTTGTATCCGTATTCCTTGCGGTCGAGCCGGTAGAGCGCCCACGCCAGTTGTTCCGCGAAGCCGGTGACCAGCGACAACGGGGACTGGGCAAGACGCTCGGTCAGTGCGGGTGCAAGCAGTTCGGCCTCAGGCTCAGGTTCCGTGGGCCTGCAGTCTTCGATGAGCTGCCAGAAAGCGTCTTCGTTCATACGGGCGAGCGTGACGCAGGGGTCTGACATCCCCGGCTGGCGGGTCACCGGATTGCTGCTGCGGTGAGAAGGACGCGCTTGCGGAGCATGGGGAGCTTGGCCCGTCCGAACATTTGGCGTTTGATCATCTTGATGTGAGCTGTTTGCGGTCTTCGTCCCGCAGCCGGTCGGGGTGACGAATCATCCATCCGGCGATCTGGCGGACGCCCGGTGGTGCCGGGCCGACGACACGGATGCGCTGCCGGCGGCGGGGCCGCAGGTAATCGCTGATCGTCTGGTAGTGGCCTCGGTAGCCGAGTTCCTGGAGTTCAGCGTGCGGGTCGATGGCGTTCGTGCAGCCTTCGAACCAGCGTTTGTCCAGGTGCGCTTTGTAGGGGTCGAGCTGTCTGGGCCGTGGTTGATGTCGTCCGGTCAGCAGCTGTTCGGGGGTTTCGGCGCGGGCGGTCCGGCGGACGGTGTTTCCGCCGATGTGCAGTTCCCGGGCGATCTCGCGAATGCCGTGCCCCTGGGCGAGGAGGGCGTGGACGATGGTGTGACGTTCGCGGATTCGGGCTTCGATCGGTGACATCGCGTTGGCCGTGCTTGCCGGATCGGCAGTGGAGAGACTCGCGGTGCTGGCTGGAGTGGTGGACGGTCTGAGACAAGCGTTGTGCTGGCGGACGCAGGTTTCGACCGCGGTGCCGAGGTTCTGCCAGATGTGAAAGCGGTCTGCGACCTGCACTGCTTGTGGTGCGCCGGTGCGGGCGCCATCGGCGTAGGAGCCGCCTCGGTCACGGCAGATGATCTCCACCCCCGGGTGCTTGCGCAACCAGCTCGCCAGCGACTTCGCATCCCTGCCCTGCAACAGGTCAAGAGGCTGGCCGGTCGCACAGTCGATGATCACGGTGCCGTAATGCCGTCGGCGGCGGGTCGCGAAGTCATCGACGCCCAGCACTCTCGGCTCCGGCCAATGCGGGTCGGGCAGGGCCATCACCAGCCGCAACAGGGTCGTCCGGCTGACCGCGCTGCCCAGCACCACGGCAAATCGGGCACCCGCCCGGCCTGCGAGAGCGACGGCCACCGCTTCCAGAATCCGACGCGACGCCAGTGTCAGTCGGCCATACCGGACGGTCAGCCCCTCGACCTGTTCGACAAACGTGCGCCGCAGGCAGTCAGTGTTCTCGCAATACAGCCGGCGCACGGTCAGCTCCACCAGCACCGCGCTGAAGTGCGGAAACAGCACCGCTATGAGGTCATCACACCGCACCACACGATCCCAGATGACAGGACGTCACCGAGGCAGAACCCCGGTGATCGCCCTCACGGAATGTGTGCCAGACCCGAGAACCGACAGCAGATGTTCACCACTTCGGGTTCTGGCTCAATTTTTGGGGTGCCACCGCACTGAGTGACAGCCGACGAGTAAGAGCTGTCCCGTAACTGATGGTTACGGGCGAAGTGGCCGAGAGCTTTCGAGGGCGAGTTGTGCGCTCAGTCCCTTCACGTGGCGATGTTGCACTCCTCGTAGGGCTCGCTCACCGCACTGTGCGAGAGGACTCGTCGTGGTCGTCCTTCGGTACTCAGTTGCTACCCGCAGTCTCCCCCGGGTGGGGGAGACGGATACGTCCGGCGGGGGACGTGTCGGGGCGGGCAAGGCCGGAGGCTGGATTCCTGCTGGTGGAAGGGGAGTTCGGGTGGAACGCTGGGATCGGGTCGGGCGGAACGCGGCGTATGGGGCGGCTCTGGCGCTGTCGCCGTACTTGCTCATCAAGGTCTCGTGGGTGGTCGGCTCCCTCGTGGGGGTGCTGCCGATCGGCGATGGGTTCGGCTTGGCGGAGTGGGTGGTACTCAACACCGTGACGGTCGGTATGGCGGTGATCGGGATTGCGCTGGCGCTCGCTCTGGTGCGGCCGTGGGGGATGCGGATACCGGGGGCGCTGGTTGCGTTCTGTTCTTGGGTGGGGTCGGGGTTCCTCGTCTCGGTGCTGCCTTTCGGTTTGTTCAGTGCGCTCCTGGGTGTGGGCGGCGACTCGCAGGGCGGCGGTGACGACCCTGCCATGCCGGTCTGGGAGGGCGTACTGGTCGAGTTCAGCTTCGTGGGGATGGGGCTGGGGCTGGTTCTCGCCGTCCCGGCGTATCTGCGGCGCCGCTGGCCGGATGCGTTCATCGGGCGAGTCGGTGACAGTTCGCGTACGGTACCGCCGTGGGCGGCTGTCGTGGGTGCCATAGTCGGTCTGGTCTGGCTCTACTGGGCGGGCGGAGGCACCCTGGGAATCGCCCACCCGACCGAGCGAAGCACCGACGGGTACGTGCTGGCCGCTGGATGGGGATTCTGGGCACTCGCCGGATCCGCCGCCATCTGGATGCTCGCCCGGGCGCGTCCTGCCCGGTTGCCGTGCTGGATCCCACTGACATTCGGGTGGGTCGGATCGGGCTCACTGTTCGCATGGAGCGCCTGGAAGCTGCCCCTCGTGCTGTATGTAGCGGTGGCGGACCCAGCCGATGTCCCGCTGCCGGAGAACCCCACCGTCTCGGTGGTGCTGCATTTCTGCGCTGTGGTGGCAGGCGCGGCAATGATGCGGACACTCGTCCGCACACGCACCCGCGTCGCCGAATCCCATGCCTAGCCCAAGGCTGCCTTTCGGCGCGAGGGCTGAGTGCCTCAGGCGGGCGAAGGCCGCCTCCTGAAGCTCCCAGTCGACGGTGAAATGATCTCGGGGTGGCTGGTGTGATCACGGCGTCGGAGCCGTCCTGGATAGCCCCGTTCAGCGGGTTGAGCCCGCGTCTGTTCGGCCGACTGGTGCCCGTGCTGCGGCGTGGGGGTGCGGATGCGGTCCGCAAGGGCCGGCCGTGGAGCCTTCCGTTGGAGGACCGGGCCCTGCTGGTTACGGCGTACTGGCGCACAAACTTGACGATGCGACAGCTCGCCCCACTGTTCGGGGTGTCCAAGTCGACCGCGGACCGAATCATCGACCACCTCGGGCCGATGCTCGCCCTCCAGCCCCGCAAGCGGTTCGCCAAGGACACCGTACTCATCGTGGACGGCACCCTGGTCCCTACCCGCGACCACACCATCGCCGCGCAGTCGAAGAACTACCGGTACTCCACCAACCACCAGGTCGTCATCGATGCCGACACCCGCCTGGTCGTAGTGGTCGGCCGGCCCTTGCCCGGAAACCGGAACGACTGCAAGGCGTGGGAGGAATCCAGGGCCAAGGCCGCCGCCGGCAAGGCCGTCACGATCGCCGACGGCGGCTATCCCGGCACTGGGCTCGTCATGCCCCACCGCCGGAGCAAAGGCGAAGAACTCCCCGCCTGGAAGCAGGCGCACAACACGTCCCACAAGCAGGTCCGAGCCCGCGTCGAGCATGTTTTTGCCCGCATGAAGACCTGGAAGATCCTCCGTGACTGCCGACTCAAAGGCGACGGCATCCATCACGCCGTGCGCGGCATCGCCCGCCTGTACAACCTCACCCTCGCCGGATAGGCGAGCGGACCTCGCGGCGACCGAACCGGCTCCAGGCCACGCAAAGATCATTAACGGGACAGCTCTTAGGGCGCTGCGAGTCACCGTGTCAGAACGGCGGATCTTCGGTGCGGCTGCCTGTCCCGTAGTTTGCCAACCAGTAGTCAAAATCGGCCAGACGCGCTTGCAATTCACGGGAGGCGATGTCGTTCGCGTTTTCCAGGTCACCGGTGTCGTGACCCCAGGCGTTGAGCGCATTCAGGGCGCAGTCGCGATGGTAGCGGTTGGTGCTGGCGGTCAGCAGGTGACGGGCATGTCCGACCAGCTCGGCCCGGTGTGTAGTGAGCCTGGGGTCCTCTGTGAGGGGGATGGCTGCGACGAGGGCCTCGTCGCGCACTTTCGCATTCTCATGGCCGAGGAACGGCTGAACTGCGGAGTAGATGGCCGGGCGCATGTTCCGAAAGGCGCGCATGTCCGGGCATGCTTCGAGAAAGCCTTCGCCGAAATGGCACTCGCCCATGGCGATGTGCTCATCATCGGCGTCGTAGGCGGTGCCGCCGAGCCGGTTCAGTAGCAACGCGCGGGTGGGATGGTGTGACGGCACGTCAGCGTCGTGGTCGAGGTCGCCCACTTCGGTGGCCGGATGGTTGAGGATGGCTGCGAAGTACAGAGCTACCGGCACGGTGGCTTCGTAGACGGTGTTCTGGTGGTCCACCTCATTGCTCACGTCCTTGACGGCGGCTGTCCTGACGGCCGGGTCGGGGTCGAGCAGACGTGCCAGGGCGGCCGGCAGGGATTCGGCCGTCCCGTAGGGGGTGGCGAGCGATGCCCAGTCTGTACCCTCCAGGAGCTCCTGATAGTGGGGCAGCCCGTCGGGTTGAGGGTACTTTGTCCAGCTCACACGGTTGGTCACAGGCCGAGGCTATAGCGGCGCCACGAGAGCGTCGTGCGTGGTGTCATCTACTGAGCAGGGCGCGCTTCCGTGCCGTTCGGTGAGCATGACGGCGAAGGAGCGGACGTGCCGGGTCAGGGCGTCGAGCTCGGGACAGTGGGCCAGAACGGTCTTGAGCTGGAGCTGCTCGGCCTCCGACAGCCTCGTGGGCCGTCGGCAGGCACGGGAAGGACGGGCCGCCGCCCGCCGCGAACTCGACCGCGTTCGCCCCACCCGGATGAGGAGTCCCGTGCCATACGCCACCGTCACCGACCCTGCCGCCGCCGGGCGCGAGCTGGACGACCTCGCCCCCTCTACGAGGCGTAGGGTTCGTCGGGTTCATCGGGTTCGCGTACGGCCTGCCGCTCCCTTCGGGTACCAGGTGGTGGGAGGGATTCACCGACGGGACCGTCCTGCCTGACGGATTCACCCGCTAAGACGGGCACCGCACCTTCGTCGTGATGGAACTCGCCGTCCTCGCCACCCTGCGCGGCACAGGTGTCGGCCGGACCTGCACGCCGCCCTGCTGCGCGAGGCGAAGGGGGCCGAGCGGGTCGCCCTCGCCGTCCGGCCCGAAGCGCCGGCCGCCGCCTGGTACGAACGCCTTGGCTACCAACTCGTGGGTCTCACCCAGCCCTGGGACGGCGCACCCGTGTACCGGTCCATGACCAAGACGCTGTCGTCCTGATCCGTCCGCAGCCCCCCTTTCCCGGTACACCGTCGCTCGCATCGAACTTCGGGGCATCCAGCCGTCGGTCCGGAGGGACCGGAGAGTGACCCGCGGTGACCCTCATGCTTCTCCGCTAGCCTGGGTGCCGGTTGCCTACTGGGGCTTGAACAACCGGGAAGAGATCATCGTGACAACCGTCCTCATCGCCGGTGGAGCCGGCTACATCGGCAGCACCATCGCGTCGGCCTGCCTAGACGCTGGCATCACGCCCGTGATCCTCGACAACCTCGTCCGGGGCCGCCGCGAGTTCACCGAGGGCCGCACCTTCTATGAGGGCGACATCGCGGACGGTGCACTGATCGACCGGATCTTCTCGGAGCACCCTGACATCTGCGCCGTGGTGCACTGCGCCGCGCTGATCGTCGTACCGGAGTCCGTAGCGGACCCGATCGGCTACTACGAGGCGAACGTCAGCAAGAGCCTCGCCTTCGTCGGCCACCTCCACCGCAACCGGTGCGACCGGATCGTCTTCAGCTCCTCGGCTTCCATCTACCAGGCCGAGGACGGCTCACCGGTCAACGAGGACTCGCCGCTGGCGCCGCAGAGCCCCTACGCACGGACCAAGGCGCACTGCGAAGCCATGTTCGCCGACATCTCCGTGGCCGGGCCGCGGGTGCTGTCGCTGCGATACTTCAACCCGGTCGGGGCCGACCCCCAGCTGCGCACCGGCCTTCAGCTCAGGCGGCCAAGCCACGCACTGGGGGTGCTCATCCAGGCACACCAGGAAGGCCGCCCGTTCCCCATCACGGGAACGAACTACCCGACGCGCGACGGCAGCGGCATCCGGGACTACGTGCACGTCTGGGACCTCGCCGCAGCGCACATCGCAGCGATCCAGCGCTTCGACTCCATCCTCACAGAGTCGAAGCGCTCGATCGCGATCAACCTCGGCACGGGCTCCGGCACCACGGTCCGGGAGCTGTGCGACGCCTTCAACCGCGTTGTCAGCACACCCCTGACCACCATCGACGCCGACCCGCGCCCGGGTGACGTGGCCGGTGGCTACACCAAGAGCGACCGGGCTGCCGAGCTGCTGGGGTGGACGCCGAAGCTGTCCATCGAGGAAGGCATCCGCTCAGCTCTGGACTGGATCCCCGTGCGCGACAAGCTGCTGAAGGACTGACGCGTCTTTCTCGTTCTCACTCCTCCCGGGTGATCCGGTCCGGGGGGAGGTCGGCTTCGAGGGCGGGCAGGTGCCGCATGGCCGGTGCCATCCACGCGGTGTTCCACCGCTGTTTGCAGATCCGCTCGCCTGAGGCTACGAGACGCCACCCCGCCACACGAACCGGCCGACGTGCCCACCGTCCCCTCGCCCTCCGTCCCCGCCGTCCCCTTCGGCGGGTTCGTAGTCGCACCGGGTCACCGGAGCCCCGGGGCCCGTGCTCCGACATCAGCAGCGCACTGTCCACGACCTCTTGCGAGGGCTATCGTGGCCCGTCCGCGGGCCCGGGTCGGGCCCCGGCCGTCGAGGCCGGGGCATGAGGTGGCAAGGGCCCCCGGCACCGGGGTGCGGAGGGGGGCGGGCCTCGCCGTGTTGGCGAGGTTGGGTCAGGTGCGGGCCGGGACGTGCATGCAGCGGGCGCGGTTCGTGCAGTGGATCCCGCCCTCGATGTGTTTCTCAGCAGCCCGGCCGTCGGCTGGGCCGTGGTCGGAGCACCCGGACGCATCAAGAAGATCAAGAGATCAACGGATCAACGCTCATGCACGGAGGCTACGCGGCGAGCGTTCGACTCAGGCAGCCGGGTTTCACGGCGGCCCTCGCAATCGAACGGCACCGTAACCCTCCGCGACGACTCCCCAAGATCTGTGCCAGAACCCGCAACTCGCTGACTAAGTCACCCGCCGCGTCCACGAGACGCACCACCAGTGGGGACGGGGCGTGGGTGTGGTCGGTCGTCTCGGTCACGGGAGTGCCCCTTCGCATGCTGGCCGGTACCCGTACCTCGGCCTGCCGAAAGGCCCCGGGGAGGGGCAATGGCGGGGGCAAGATGGGGATATGGACACCGGGGAGTTGATCCGGGAGCTGCGCACCGCGCACGGTTGGTCGCAGGCCCGTCCGGCCGACGAGATCAACACCCGGCACGCGACCACAATGACGCGGGAGTACGTGGCCCGGCGGGAACGCGGGAAGACCAGCAGACCTCCGACTACGCTGTCCCCTGGTGGCGGCTCAACGTCTTCCGCTCCCTGCTCCTGGCCCGACTCGGCGACGAGAAGGCCGCGGCCGACGCACAGGACCAGGCGCTGGCCGTACTCCCCCCGAGCCTGCCCCGCTTCGCCAGGCACCTCAAGCTCCACCAGGGGCTGATGCTCGCCCGCTCCGGCGACCGCGTCGGCGGCATCGCCCACGCCACCACCGCCATGAAAGCCCTCCCACCCGAGAAACACAGCCTCACCCTGCGCATGCTCCTCGCCGAGATCCAACCCCTCGCTTGTGGGCAGCCGCCGGCTCGCCGAGGGTCTCGAAGCCCGCCGGTGGGAGACGGGTTCGGCGTCAGCACGAATCGGGGTGCGGGGGTGAAACATAGATCGCGGACAGCACCCCGTCGCCCTGCACCGTGACCGGGCCGGGGGCGGTGGTGTCGACCAGCTTCAGGTCGTACGGCAGGGCCTTCAAGGGGAGGTCTTCGCCGAGGTAGCTCACCGAGAGCGTGCCACGACAGACCGAGGGCCCCGGCGGCGCGGTGTCGGGCACCCGGCCGTCCTGCGGGCCGACCGCATGGGAGGCGATGCCGACCAGGGTGTACGAATATTCGTAGCGGGCCCCACTGACGACGTTGGCCTCGTGCGTCTTCTTCAAGTCGACCCAGTAGTGGGCGAGCTTCACCGGGACCGACTCGCACGGGCGCTTGATGTCCTCCGGAGTGAAGTTCAGGCCGGAGGAGTCCAACATCAGACCCTTGGTCTGGTAGTCCCCGCTGGCGCTGCGGAGTTCCTTCAGATAGCCGGTCAGCTGTTCGACGCTCATTCCGGCGGTCTTCACACACTCCTTGGGCGCGGTGGGCAACGCGCTCGCGGCCGGAGCGGCGGAGCCTGTGGCGGGCGCGTAGTGCACGAGCCCGGAGGGCGAAGGAGCCGGGGCCTTGGCGGCGGGCTCGCCACCTCCTGAACATCCCGAGACGGCCAGAAGCACGGCCACGAAGGTGGCGGGCACTACCGATGACGCACGCGCGCGGTGCATGTGTCCCTCCAGATGCGAATCGAGACGGCTTCCCCGGACGGATCCTCTCAAGTACGGAAGGACCGCGCAGCCGTTCGGACAAGGAACCGGCCCGGGCCGCCGGGCCGGACCGTGTACACGGAGACCGATCCATTTCCAAGGCTCAAACGCGGTACCTCCGACCGCATCCGCAACCGCCGCGTGAACGAGCGGGCCGGCGAGGAGATCCGTCTGGGCGTCGTCGTGCAGGGCTTCGACGCCGGCGAGGAGTACGCCAAGGTGTACGCACTCCCGCACGAGGCACCCTTCAAAGCGAACCGGGCGGGCGTGGCCACCTTCGTCATGCGCGGCCGCGAGTACCTCGTCGCGCTCAAGGCTGCACCGGCCCGGCCGCCGGGTCGACCTCACAGTCCTCCGCACCCGCGGACCACCGCACCGCGGCACGCGAGCGCACTCGACAAGCCGGTCGGACGGTGGCTGAGCCAGAAGAGGGTTCATGGAGCGCGTCGCGAACACCTACGCAACACGAAGGTCCAGTTCAGAAGCCATCGGAGGACTCCGTCGCGCTGACCACGTGCGGGACGCTCGGCGTGGAGGTCGCGGTGGGCGGCGCGGAACATCGCGCGGGGTCCGCGGCGGGAAGCGGCGCGGGGACTTCCTCACCTCCAACCTGAGCTACCACGGCAACAGCATGTTCACCCTCGTGGTCGCGGGCAACCAGATCCGCAATCCGTCCCGAGGACCGCTACGACCTGGGCCCGGCCTCTCCCGCGCCCTACCCGCCAACGCACGGCCACGCCCCACGAAGGGCACGGGTGCGGCGCCCCGTGTGCTGAGGAGGTGGCACGGGCCATCGACGGCAGGGGTGCGGAGAACGTCGCCGCAGTCCTG
Organism: Streptomyces sp. NBC_01276; assembly: GCF_041435355.1. Classification (GTDB taxonomy): domain Bacteria; phylum Actinomycetota; class Actinomycetes; order Streptomycetales; family Streptomycetaceae; genus Streptomyces. The sequence continues at coordinate 370,200 of NZ_CP108443.1, read as the reverse complement.
ATCGAGCCGATCAACGGGACCACTGGCGGCGCCTTCGTGCCCCTCGGCCGGATACCTGCGGCGGGTGTCGCAGATCTGCCGGGAGCGGGGCGTCCTGGTCATCCACGACGATCTCCTGACCGGGCTGTGGCACACCGGCCCGAGCAGCTGCGCAAGGGCTTCACGTTCGTCCTCGCACCGGGCCGGGACCCGCTGCTCGCGGAGATGTTCCTCGGCACCGTGGACAAGGTCGGCGAGCTGTCGGAGATGTACCGGGCGTGCTTCAACGCCGAGGTCACGGAGGCCTTGCATGCGCTCAGGCGCCTGGAGGGGGCCGGGCACACGGTCGGCCCGTTCATCACGAACAGCTTCGATGCGCTCGGCGCCCGCGCCGGGTTCCAGGAGGAGTTCATGCGCCATGCGCCGCTACGACCAGCGGATCCCGCCGGCCACTTTCCACCCCGACGCGAAGGCGCTGGTCGTGCTCGGGCTGCACGCCGACCGGCGGTGGGTGGCCAAGCGGGCCCGCGCGGCCGGCCTCAAGGTGTTCATCGTCGACCCGGAGGGATTCCCCCGTCCGGACGGCACCTGGTTCGCGTATCCACCGGAAGCCCCGCAGAGCGGTGACGTCGTGGTACGGCAGACGGCCGCCGTCGCGATCGGCGAGCTGGAGCGGCTGCTGAACCTCAACTCGGCCAGCGCGTGAAATGCGGGGCCGGAGAACGGCGGTAGCCTCTGGGGTCGTTCCCCGGCCCCGCCACGCGGGCCCCTCCCAGGATGAGAGTCAAGGAATGCGCATTTCAGTCATCGGCTGCGGACACCTCGGCATCCCGCACGCGGCGGCGATGGCCGAACTGGGTCACGAAGTCATCGGGGTGGACGTCGACCAGGCCAAGGTCGACCGGCTCAACTCCGGCCAGTGCCCCATCTACGAGACGGGCCTGCCCGAGCTCCTCGCCCGGCACACCGCGAGCGGACGCCTGCGGTTCACCACCGACATCCGCGAGGCCGCCGAGTTCGCCGAACTGCACTTCATCGGTGTCGGCACGCCGATCGACGCGGACGGCCGCTCGTACGACACCGGGCAGGTCTTCGGGGCGGTCCGCCAACTCGCCCCGCACCTGACCCGGCCGTGCACGATCGTCGGCAAGAGCACGGTCACCGTCGGCACCACCGTCCAGGTCACCGCCCTCGCCCAGCGCCTCGCCCCCGCTCGCACCGCGGTGGAGGTGGCCTGGAATCCGGAGTTCCTCCGCGAGGGACACGCGGTCGAGGACACCCTGCGGCCCGACCGGCTCATCGTCGGCCTCACCACCACCGTAGCCGAGAAGGCGGTCCGCGCCGTCTACGCCCCGATCCTGGACGCCGGGGTCCCCCTGTTCGTCACCGACCCGGCCACCGCCGAACTCGCCAAGGGCGCCGCCAACACCTTCCTCGGCCTGAAGATCAGCTACATCAACGCCGTCGCCGACATGTGCGACGCCGCGGGCGCCGATGTCTCCCAGATCGTGGAGATCCTCGGCATCGACCCCCGGATCGGCAGCGGCGGCATGCGGCCAGGCATCGGCTACGGCGGCGGCTGCCTGCCCAAGGACGTCCGCGCCTTCACCGCCTCCGCCCGCCGGCTCGGCGCCGACAAGGCAGCGACCCTGCTGCGCGCCGCCGAGGAAATCAACGAGTCCCGCACCGCCGTCGCCATGGGCCTCGTCCGCGACGCCCTGGGCGACCGCTCCGTCAAGAACGCCCGGATCACCGTATGGGGCGCCGCGTTCAAGCCCGGCACCAACGACGTGAGGGAAAGTCCGGCGCTCGCGCTCGCCCACACCCTCCAGCAAGCCGGCGCCACCGTCACCGTCCACGACCCGCAGGCCGTGGCCACCGCCATGACCCGCAACCCGGAACTGGACTACACCGACGACCTGCCCGCATCCGTCGACGGAGCCGACCTCGTCGTCCTGGCCACCGAATGGCCCGAATACGGCCAGGCGGACCCTCAGCACCTGGCAGTCCGCGCGGCCAGCCCGCTCCTCGTCGACTGCCGCACCACCCTTGACCCGGAGCCCTGGCGCACGGCCGGCTGGACCGTCCACCAGCTCGGACGCCCCGGCAAGTAGTCCCGCACCCCGCGCCTGAGGCATGCCGAGGCAGACGCCGAAGCACACCAGAAGGCCTACGTTGGGGGCCGGCGAGGGTGTTGCTGCCTCCGCCGAGCGTGAACGGCTGCTCGGAGTGCGCGGCGGCGGTGCGGGCGAGGTCTGGCCGGCCGGCTTCGTGGGTGTGGCTGAGCCTGAGCGGCGCGGGGCCGCCCAGGCGCAGCGTGGTGTGGTCGGACAGCTGGTGCTGTCCCTTTCCTTCTGGTCGGGGTTGGTCAGGACGACATGATGAAACGCAGGGCGAGGCCGGAAGCGGTGATCCAGTAGGTGACGCGGGCCCCGTCGTCGAACGGCACCTGGCCGGGCAGGCCGACGTTCACCGGCTCGCTCGGCTTGCTGCCGGGATGGGGGCCCTGGAGGCTGAGGGGCAGGGTGTTCGTGTCGTACGTGTCCATGTGGCCCCCGCTGGCGAGGAGAGCCGCGTACGCCTTCTCCCCCGGAGCGAGAGTGGCGGGCGCGTCCTTGCTGTCCTCGATCACGGCGATCGGGGCCCTGGCGTAGGGGAACTTCAGGTACGGGTACGCGTAGAGGCTGCACTTCTTGCTCCCGGTGTTGGTGACCGTGAGGAGGAGGTGCCTGACGGGCTTGCCGTTCTCGTCCTCGTTCGTCGCGGAGAACGCGAGGTCGGACACCGCACACGCGGCAATCGCGGCAGGCGCAGTGGCGGACGCCGCACCAGCCGTGGGGGCGGTGTTGCCCGAACCGGCGCTCGGCTTCGCCGAACCACCGCCGGGCTTCGCCGAAGCCTCGCCCGGCTCCGCCGAAGCCGTCTCGCCCGTCTTCGGCGAGTTCGTCGCGCTCGGCTGCACCGAGGTCTGGGAGGCGCCCGATACGTCGGCCCCGCTCGGCTCGCATGCCGTGGACGCGAGCATCAGCGCACCGAGGACGGCCGCGGCCGCCGCCTTCCTGATTACCTTGCTTTCCCTGGTCAACAGAACCCCCTGTGTGATGTTCTTCGCTGTACACGACCTGTACGCACGCCAGGATTCGGCGGGTTGCATGCGGATCGGAAAAGTTTTGGGACCGGGGGCGGTATGACGGAGGACGAGTTCGACGCGTTCTACGCGTCGGCGTTCCCACGGATCGTCGGCCAGGTGTACTCCTTCACCGGTGACCTCGGTCAGGCCCAGGACGTTGTTCAGGAAGCCTTCGTACGTGCCTGGGACCGGCGGCGTGACATCCTTGCCACCGAGGCGCCCGAAGCCTGGATCCGCACCGTCGCGATGCGCCTCGCGGTCAGCCACTGGCGGCGGGCGCGGCGGTGGCTGGAGCTGGTACGCCGCACCCCGCCACCCGATCACGCCCCTGGACCCGGTCCCGAGCACGTCGCCCTTGTCGCGGCGCTGCGGCAGCTCCCGGAGCCCCAGCGCCTGGCGATAGTGCTGCACCACCTGTGTGACCTCAGTGTGGAGCAGGTAGCCTCCGAGACCGGCGCACCGACCGGTACGGTCAAGGCCCGCCTGTCACGTGGCCGGGCAGCCCTCGCCAAGCTGCTGCCTGCCAGTGAGGTCGGTGTAGTGGGCGGAAGTGGCGAGGAGAAGGAGGAAGACCGTGGCCGATGACCTGTCCTCCGCCCTGCGCGAGCTGGCCGACAACGCCGCATGCCCCGCACCCACGACGGGTGCGGAGGTCCGGCGCCGGGCCGTTTCCCGGCGCCGTCGCCGGCACTCCGCCCTCGCGGGAGGCACCGTCGCAGTGGTCGCAGCCCTCGCGTTCACCCTGACCACGGCCCTCGGTGGCCCGGAGCCCCACCAGAACCCCGCACCACCCCCCGCCGCCTCCCTCACTGCGCCCACGGCCGATGCTGCCTCGCCCGCTGCGCCCACCGCCAGTGTGCCCTCGTCCACCGAGCCCTCCCCCACTGCGCCAACCCTCGCCGGTCCAACCCCCACCGCCCCCACCGCCCCCACGGCTGGTGCGGCGTCCGCCACTGCGCCTGCCGCGATTGCCGCGTGTGCGGTGTCCGACCTCGCGTTCTCCGCGACGAACGAGGACGAGAACGGCAAGCCCGTCAGGCACCTCCTCCTCACGGTCACCAACACCGGGAGCAAGAAGTGCAGCCTCTACGCGTACCCGTACCTGAAGTTCCCCTACGCCAGGGCCCCGATCGCCGTGATCGAGGACAGCAAGGACGCGCCCGCCACTCTCGCTCCGGGGGAGAAGGCGTACGCGGCTCTCCTCGCCAGCGGGGGCCACATGGACACGTACGACACGAACACCCTGCCCCTCAGCCTCCAGGGCCCCCATCCCGGCAGCAAGCCGAGCGAGCCGGTGAACGTCGGCCTGCCCGGCCAGGTGCCGTTCGACGACGGGGCCCGCGTCACCTACTGGATCACCGCTTCCGGCCTCGCCCTGCGTTTCATCATGTCGTCCTGACCAACCCCGACCAGAACGCTCGCCGGCTGTTTCCGCCGGCGCGTGGGCGTTCCGTCCGCCGGGCAAGAGTGACGACCTGGACGTTCGCGCCGTGTCGGCGATGCTTGGCCGAGTGGTCCGCCGGGCTGTCGCCGACGCGACGCGGTCGCACTCGGCGAGAGTGCCGTCCAGCAGGACGAACTCTGCGATGAAGAATGCGGCCCGCCGCAGGCACCGCACCACGACCGGGGACACCGAGGCGGGCGAGGCCTTCGCGCCACGATGACGCAGATCCGCCTCACGCCGTAGCGGCGCTGGTGAGCGGCGACGAACTGGAAGCGGTTCACCAGCACGTCTCCCCGGCGAGCCCCTGGTCGCGGCCGGCACCGAGGCAGCCGCCTTCACCGACTGGGCGTCGATGACGCCCGCCGTCGGCTCCCGGTCGCGTCCGGCGGCTGCACGGATCCGGTCCCGCAGCCGGTCGTGGAACTCGGCGGTCCGGCCCTTGTCGCGCCAGCAGCGGAAGAATGCGTAGACGCGGTCCCAGGCGGGGAAGTCCGAGGGCGTCGACCGCCACGTGATACCGCCCGCGACCAGATAGCGGACCGCGTCGGCCATCTGCCGGTGGCAGTAGCCCTCCGGCTACCCGCCCGGCCCTCCAGCCAGGCTGGCACCGGCAGAACAGCACGGACCTCGGCCCATTCCGCATCCGTCATGTCCGACGGTTCCTGCCCACCATCCACAGGACGTGCCATGACCCACCCGAAGAAAGCCACCACAAGGAAGCCGCTCCCCCGCTTCGAGGAAGCGGAAGGGCTCGGGCCGTCGGACGCGAGGTTCGTTTACGGGACCTGGTCGAGGTGCTCGAAAAGCACGGGAACCCGAACCGCTTCGGTCTGTGCCTTCTCCACGACCACTTCCCGCTCGCCCCGGACGAGGTCATGGTGGAAACGAACGACTCCGTGAGGCGCACCCTGCACTCTCACGTGGAGAAGAAGGGGCAGACACGGCACGTCAAGCCCTCCCAGCGGCGGTTCGCGCCCCACGGCACGCCGACGCCCCGGTCGTCGTGCTGCTGCACGGCTGGCCGGACTCGGTGTTGCGGTTCGAGCGGGTTCTGCCGCTGCTGACGGATCTGCACGTCGTGGTCCCTGCGCTGCCGGGCTTCCCGTTCGCGGCCCCGCTCACCACCTCCGGCATGTCGTCCCATCAGATTGCCGGGATCGTCGCCGCCGCGCTGGACGAGCTCGGATACTCGCGGTACACGCTGTCCGGCGGCGACGTGGGTGGCACCGTCGCGGAAGTCCTCGCTGCCGAATACCCGGACCGGGTGGCCGCCCTGCACCTCACGAACACCGCCCCGCAGCGTGCGCTTGCGGCGGACCCGGCGAAGCTCACGCCCTGGAGTCCTGGTCAGACGGATCGGCCTTCACCACGGACGAGCTCCTCACCTGGGTCAGCGCCTACTGGGTCACCGGCACGATCGGCACCTCCTTCACCACCTACGTCGAGCCGGTCGACCTTCCCGACCGGCTCGACACGCCGACCGTGCTGTCCGTCTTCCCTCACGACATCAAACCGGAGCCGCGAAGCTACGCCGAGGCGTTCCTGAACATTCGCGACTATGTGGAACACCGGGCAGGCGGTCACTTCGCGGCCTGGGAACAGCCCGAGGCCTATGCCGAAGACGTACGCCGCAGTCAGGCTGGGCACCTGAGACCGAGCTTGCGCCTGCTCCACCGCCGAGCCTCGACGGGGCGGACCTCGCCATGGGCCGGGAGGCAGTACGCACCCCCGCCAACTACCTGCGAAGGATGCGGACCCGCAGGCGCCGACGGGCGCCTGTCGAAGGCCGCTTCCACGTCCGGTGCACTGCGGGTGCCGGGATGGGAGAGGCCGCGGGTCGCGAGGAGGGCAGACCCGGTCGGCTCCGCTCACGTCCGGGCCGCTCGGCGGGGCCCAGAGCAGATGCACGCCGAGTGTGAGGGATCCGGCGCCGCAGTGGTGTCCGGAGCAGGCCGGCTCCGGCGGAAGGAGTCTTCGAGCACCGCCTTCTCACTTCTGAACCCGTTGGTCGTAGTTCATCTGGTGCGCCCGGATCTCGTCCGCGTGGTCGACGGTCCAGTCGTACAACCGGCCGAACGGCTCCCGCAGGGATTCGCCGAGCGGGGTGAGGGAGTACTCGACCCCCACCGGAGAGGTTGGCAGCACGCGGCGCACGATCATTCCGTTGCGCTCCAGGCGGCGCAGCGTCTGGGTCAGGACCCGCTGGGTCACGCCCTCAAGACGGCGCTTGATCTCGTTGAACCGGGTGGGCCTGTCAAGGACCGCCATCACCATCATCGACCACTTGTCAGCTATCTGGTCGAGGATCGGGCGACTGGGGCAGTCGGACCGGTAGACGGTGCCGGCGTCGGCGCCGGTTTCGGAGATGTCCATGTCGGTATCCTTCGCGATCCTAGCGATGCCGAAAGTGCGTTATTGACGCCGGTTGCCCGTCGCAGCACTGTGAGTATGCATCAGGAACCTAGATGCGTATCAGGTACCCATCGGAGATCTTCATGAGCCAAGACGCCTACGCGACCTTGCGGGTCAGCCTCAAGGGCGGCATAGCCCGTGTCACCCTCGACAACCCACCGGTCAACATCCTGAACGTCGCCATGATGGCCGACCTCCGGCGCCTGCTGACGGTGCTGAGGGATGACGACTCGGTACGGGTGATCGTGTTCGACAGCGCCAGCCCGGAGTTCTTCATCGCGCACGTCGACATGACGCTCGTCGACACGCCGGACGCCTTCGACGAGCTCGCGGCCGGCCTTCCGGACGGAGTCAACGTCTTCCAGGCCCTGGGGGAACTGCTCCGGCACCAGCCGCAGGTGACCATCGTCAAACTTGCCGGGACGGCGCGCGGGGGCGGGGCGGAGTTCGTCACGGCCGCGGACATGGTGTTCGCGGCGATGGGACGCGCCGGAATCGGCCAGATCGAGGCTCTCATGGGCATCGTCCCCGGTGGAGGGGGCACGCAGTACCTCACCGGCCGGATCGGCCGCAATCGCGCCCTGGAGGCGGTGCTGGGCGCCGACCTCTACGACGCCGAAACCGCGGAGCGCTACGGCTGGGTCAACCGGGCCGTTCCAGCCGACGAACTCGACGGGGTCGTCGACCGCCTCGCCCGTAACATCGCCGCCCTGCCCGACGGGGTGATCGCGGCGGCCAAGCGTGCCATCGTCCCTGAGGACCTGGCCGAGGGGCTCCTGCGGGAACACGAGGCCTGGGCAGGCCAGTTCGTTCGCCCTGCGGCCGAGCGGCTGATCCGCGACGGACTGGCCAACGGCGCCCAGAGCCGTCACGGCGAGCGTGATCTGGAGGCTCTGCTCCGGGGCCTGGCCTGACATGCCGGTATCCCAAAGCCGTCACCGCGGCGCCGCCCGAAAGCTTCCTCCTGCGAGCTCGGGCCCCAAGGCGACGCAAGCGGGCGCCGTGGACGCCGAGACCAGCCCCGTGAATCGCGGGCCCTCCGGGACCGCCCGACCGATCGGGTTGGCAGGACGCCAGCTGCGGACCCCCGGGTGCTGCTGTACGCGCACGCCCCGTGCCGCGATCAGCGCAGCCTGCTCCCCCCTGCCGCCGTCCGCTGCCAGGACGTAGCAGTGCCCACCGTGAGCGAGTTGTCCTGGGAGCAGATCCAGGGACGCGCGTGCGGGCCTGCGAGGCTCCACTGGCCGCCTGCCGGGTGTGGCGCGACACGGTCGTCGTCCCTCCGGACGGGTACGGCCTCCCCTTCGGCGTTCCCCGTACGCCGTCCGGAGGGCCTCCGGTGTCGAGTGCACACGGTGCGCCGCCTCATGATCGGAGTCGTTTGTCCCAGCCTGGGTAGCACGTTCGAATGCCCGGGCGGCGACTGCTCGCACGCCCCCAACCTGAGGAAGTCCTCGACGACCCCGACAAGGGCGGACGCGTGCTCCACGACCGCGACCGGGACGAGCCGCCGTGTACTGCCGGCCGGCCTGGGCGCGGGGGTCGGGATCCGGGGCGAGCCGGCGCTCGGGCACCGTCGGGGACGGTGTGCGGGGTGTGGCCGTGGCCGGTCGCTTCGGCGCGGCCGATTCCGGGCCGGTCGAGGCGGGCTTCGGCGTCACCACTCCGGGTCAGACGCTGCGTCACGTGCGATGGCCAGGTTGGTCCGCACGGCCAGCGTGGTCGGGTGGGTGTCGCCGAGGATCTGCTCGCACTGGCTGAGGGTGGTCTCGAACAGGGGGAGGGCACGGTGCGGGTCGCCCGCGGAAAGGAAGGCCAGTGCGACGTTGTTGCGGCTTTTCAGGGTGTCGGGGTGGTTGTTGCCGAGCACCTGTTCGCGCTGGCTGAGGACGGTCCTGTGCAGGGGGGTGGCACGGTCCGGGTCGCCCGCTGCCTGGTAGGCGCCGGCGAGGTTCTCTCGGAAGTTCAGGGTGAGGGGGTGGGCGTCGCCGAGGGCTTGCTCGAAGTGGGCGAGCGCATTTTCGTGCAGGGGGATGGCACGGTCGAGGTCGCCCGCCGCCTGGTAGGCGGCGGCGAGGTTGCCCAAGCTGATGAGGGTGTCGGGGTGGTTGTTGCCGAGGACCCGCTCGTGCTGGATGAGGGTGGTTTCGTACAGGGGGACGGCGCGGTCCAGGTCGCCCGCTGTGTGGTAGGCGAGCGCAAGGTTGGCCCGGCTGCTCAGGGTGTGGGGGTGGGTGTCGCCGAGGGCCCGTTCGAGCTGGGTGAGGGTGGTCTCGAACAGGGGGACGGCGCGGTCCAGGTCGCCCGCCGCCTGGTAGGCGAGCGCGAGGTTGTTGCGACTGGTCAGGGTGTCGAGGTGGGTGTCGCCGAGCGCTTGCTGGAAGTGGGCGAGCACATTTTCGTGCAAGGGGATGGCACGGTCCAGGTCGCCCGCCGCCTGGTAGGCGCCCGCGAGGTTGCCCAAGCTGACGAGGGTGTCGGGGTGGTTGTTGCCGAGGACCCGCTCGCGCTGGACGAGGGTGGTCTCGTACAGAGGGATGGCGCGGCCCAGGTCGCCCGCCGCCTGATAGGCGGAAGCAAGGTTGTTTCGGCTGCTCAGGGTATCGGGGTGGGTGTCGCCGACGACCCGCTCGAACTGGGTGAGGGTGGCCTCCAACAGGGAGACGGCACGGTCCGGGTCGCCCGCTGCCTGGTAGGCGGCGGCGAGGTTGTTGCGGCTGACCAGGGTGTCGGGGTGGGTGTGGCCGAGGACCCGCTCGGACTGGCTGAGGGTGATCTCGAACAGGGGGACGGCGCGGTCCAGGTCGCCCGCTGCCTGATAGGCGAGCGCGAGGTTGTTGCGACTGGTCAGGGTGTCGGGGTGGGTGTCGCCAAGGACCCGCTCGACCCGGGCAAGGGCGGCCTGTTGGAGCGGGATGGTGCCGGAGGCGGTGACCGTCGCGCCCACGGCGGGGGGAGCGGACAGGAGGGCGGCGACCTCGGCCCGTAGGTCGGCGTCCTTACGCAGGGCTCGCTTCAGCAACTTCCGCAACGCGGCCAGAGCATCTGCGTCCTCAGGGTCGTCCGCAACCTCCTGAATCGCTGCCGCGAGCGCGGCCTGCTCGGGTTCGCAGCGGTGGCGCGATACGGCTTGGAGGATGCGGCGGCCGAGGTCGGCGGTGGCGTCCGCGGCGGGATCCTCCGCCCGGGCCAGGACAGCCCCGCCGTAGGCCCGTGCCGCGGCGGTCAGGAACGGGCCGGCCTGCCCCACCAACCGGACGATTCTCGCACGCATCCTTGTCCCCCCTCGGGTTGAGCACACCTGCAACAAGGTCTTTCTGACGGAGCGTAGATGATTGGGCGGTCCAGTTCAGGTGTTCGACTCAAACCGCTGGGCGGTCCGCGGACCTGTCGCGCGAGCTACGCAGGTCCGAATCTCGCACCAGCCACCGGACAGCACGGAGGGCCCTGATCAGCGGAGGCGCCGATCAGGGCCCTCCGGTCCGCAGCTGGCCGTACTCAGCCCCGAGGGCCTTGCAGCCTCGCCCGTTGAAGGCGTTGAAGGGAATCGTCTGGCGGCTCGGTATCTCGTACGCAACGCTGGTCCGCAAGCTCGATCCCGACCAGCAGACCCCGGCTTCGACAGGTCGAACAACACGATCGCCGTGGCCGATCCGTGGCCGGACACCACCATGTACACGTGGTGGAACTACAACGACCACGTGAGCGAAGCTCGTCCAAGTGGACGCACTCCCGCATCGGCATCTCCCGCTAGGGCAGGCGACATGCGCGACACCGAAATGTCCAGCAAGCGGACGGGCTCTCGCTTCTCCCGGCCTGTCCATCGTCATCGCACTGAGTGCATCCGCGCTGCTGTCCGGCCCATGCGGTCCCGGCCAAGGACCCTCTCCCGGCCGACATCCCCGACTATCAGGCCGCCCTCGACGCGGTGAAGTCCACCGATGTACGCAACGCGGTCTGCCGCTTCCTGCGCACTCCGGTGCCCGTCGGCGGTGCCGGCGGGCCGGTGCAGACGTTCCCCGAAACGGCCGAGCCGTGCCAGGATCTCCCGGTCTTCACGATCAGGGACCCGGTGGCACGGAACTAGATCACCCCCGGGTTCGTAGCGGGCACCGCCAAGCCGCTGCCCACCGAGGCGGTCAAGCTGACGCAGTTGGTCTCCTCGCTCAGCACCACCGTCACCGGCCGCAACGCAACCGTCGTGCTCGCCCCCACCCAGGGCGGCGGCTGGCACTTGGCGGCCATCCGCGACGGCGACAGCGACGCCGTGTACGCCGGCAAACCCACCCTGGGCATGCTGGTCTTCACCGAGCCACAGATCCGCGGCTGGTACCAGCTCAAGCTCACCACCGTCGAACCACTCAACGACGAGGCCCGGCAGGGCCTTGGCGGGCCAGGCGTCGGCGTCGCTCAGCGACTACCAGAAACTGGTCAAGGCCCGTTACGCCGACAGCGGTGAGGAATCACGAGGCCGGTCCCTGGACAGCCGCCATCGGCGATAGTGACTGCGCCACCGACGGCGGCCTTGACGCCCGACTCCTCCCAGGCCTCCCAGGCCTCGCAGGCCTCGCAGTCGTTGCGGTTTCCCGGCAGCCGCCGGCCGACAACGACGACCCGGCGGGTGTCCGCGTCGACGACCACCTGGTGGTTGGTGGAGTAGCGGTGGTCCTCGGATCACTGGGCGGCGGTGTGATCGCGAGTGGGCACGAGCGTGCCATCCACGATGACAACGGTGCCCCTTGCGGAAGCGTTGCCCCTGGATCAATGCCAGACGCGGCCCCAGGGCATCGACAGCGCGGGCGCCCGTGGGCTCCGAAACGCCGGACAAGAGCGTGAGCTGCCGCGCCGTCAGGTCGGTCCACCGGTACGCGACGACCAGTAGCACGCGGTCTTCAAAGCAAAGCGTCCAAAGACGTCCCGCCCTCACTGGGTGGAACAGCAGGTCAGCGGCACATCAACCCTGACCGGGCCCAGCCCTCTGCCACACCCTTCAGCCGAGCAGGGCCGCAGCGGACTCCTCGGCAAGGTCCTCGGCGTGCGGGGGCAGCGGGAGGCCTGCCCGCAAGGGGCGGCGGACCACCCCGAGCGGCAGGTCGATCAGGGCCAGGGCGATCCGGTCCCGGCCCTGGGGCCCGGTCAGACCGACGGCCTCGCCGACCAAGCCGAGGCGGGCGAACACCCGCTCGTTGCCCCGATCCGCGCGTTCCCGGTACTCCTCGGGCCAGCCGGCCCGGCCGAACTCCTCGGCGCCGTACAGGAGCAGCGCCGCCTCCCGCGGGTGGGCCCGGCTCCAGGCCACGACGTGCCGGGCGCCGGCGCGGGCGGCCCTGCGGGGGTCGGGGTCGCCGGCGAGCGCGGCGAGGTAGCCCTCCTGGAAGCCCTCGACGGTACGCAGCCACACCTCGGCGAGCAGCGCAGGGCGCCCCGGGAAGCGGTGGTACACGGATCCGCTGGGCGCGCCGACGGCCTGGGCGACGGCGGACATGGTGACTGCGGCCGGGCCGCCGGTTGCCGCCAGCAGGACGGCGGCGTCGAGGAGCTCGTCGGCGTCGAAGCGGGGTGGTCTCGGCATGAATCAGAGAGTACCCTCCATTTCAATTAGAGGTCACTCTCCAATTGAAGGAGTTCGCCATGCCCGTCCACAACGTCCACGAACGCCTGCTCCCGATGAAGGCGGCCGAGGTCGGCGCCCTCCTCGACTCCCTCTCCGACGGGTCGGCCGACCGACTCTGGCCGCACCGGACCTGGTCTCCCATGGAGTTCGACCGCCCGCTGTCCGCGGGCGCGACGGGCGGGCACGGCCCGGTCCGCTACACGGTCGCCGCGTACGTCCCGGGAACCTGGATCCGCTTCGCCTTCAGCGGCCCTCGCGGCTTCCACGGCTTCCACGAGTACGCCGTGCTGCCGGTCGACGACGAGCGCACGGTGCTGCGGCACACCCTGTCGATGCGGGTCACCGGAATCGCCCGGCTGAGCTGGCCGCTGGCCTACCGCTGGCTGCACGACGCACTGCTGGAGGACAGCCTCGACCGTGCCGAGCACCCGGCGCGACGCGCCCGCTGGTCCCCGTACGTCCGGCTGCTCATGGCCATCGCCCCCCAGGAGCACTGAGCTCGTCGCTTGACGTTGCCGGCCGGACAGCTCGGCTGTCTCCCACCACCGACGCCTGACTCCCAAGGGTGAAAGCAGCGGGGCGCGAGGTCGCAATCAGTCCAACCGGAGGTGTGTGGGGACTCCTCGCGGGGTGACATCGGGCCCTGGATGAGTCGTGGAGCCCGACCTCACGGTCGCCCGCAAGCAGATGTACGGCACCTGGCCGCGGACACTCGGCCACCAGACCTTCCTCCTGCTGCCCAGGGTCTTCTTCACCGACCACGCCGACCGGCCCGGCCAAGCCCGTCGGCAACGGCCCGTACACAAGCGGACTCGCGCACCAAGGGCATCGCGATGGCGATCGATCGCGACGCGATCACCCGACGCCAGCGGTCGAGCCCCGCTTTCACGGGTGTTCGGACCGGGCGAAGAGCTTGCCGGCGAGGGGCCCCAGGGCCGTGCCGTAGCTGTAGGCGTCGTCACTGCTGACGTTCACGGCGACCACGGTCCCCACACCTGCCGGATCGAGGTCGACCATGTACGGGCCGCCGCTGGATCCGACGCCCATGAGGCACGGAATCCGGAAGAACTGCGGCGCGCGCCGCGGCTGCGTGCCGGGACCTTCGCAATGGAGCACCCGGCTCGTGTAGGGATACCCGAACTGGTGGACCGGGCTTCCTGGTTTCGCGCCGAAGGCGATCCTCTGGGCTCCGACCACCGCCGAGATGCTCCGCCCGTCCGCAGCGGGGTTCATCTCCAGCATCGCCACGTCGTTGCCGTCGGCCTGCCAGTCCTCGGCCATGTGCACCCTGCGTACGGTGAACCCGCCGTGGGGGCTCTGTCCGTCCCGGTAGCCGGGCACGAAGTACAGGTTCTTGTCCCATGTCGCGGTCTGCGAGGATCCGTCGGACAGGGGCGTGCGCACGCAATGGGCCGCGGTCACGACGGTGTTCGTGCCGACGACCGTCGCTGTGCAGGCCGCGTCCTCCCCGCCCGTGACGAAGATGCGGCCGACGGTGCGGGCGACGACACCGCCCTTGTCCCATTCCGGCTGCACGAAGGCGTCGGACCGGTCGGCCATCGCCATCCCTGCGATCCCGTGGCCCATCCAGTACTGCTCGATCCGCTGCTGCTCGGCCGCGTCGAGAGCCGCCTCACGCGCCATGGTCTTCGGCTCCGCCGCCCCACCCCCGGTCGTCTTCGACGCGTGCGAAATCGGTCCGCATCCAGCGACCAGAACGAGCAGCGCTCCAGCCGCTGCCCGACTCCGAGCTCGTCTCACGGTCGTCATCCCTTCTCCACTGAGGTCAGCGCACGGTACTTCAAGGCGCTGACCAGCCCGGACACCGGGTCTCCATCCCTTCAGCCCCCGGCGCCGGTGGCGGCGCCGAAGCCGGCGTGGGAACCGTCCGCCACGGCTTCCGGCCGGGAACGCTTGGGCGGGGACCATCCGGGCGCAGGCGGCTCTGCCCTGCCGGTATCCGGCTCGAACGGGCCCCGGGAACGGGGATGACGGGGGCATGGGACGCTGACGGCGCGGTCGAGTCAAGAACCAGCCGACGTCCCGCTGCCTGAAGGACAGCCCCGCCTTCGGCCTTCGCGCCTTCTCGTGTGGCACCCGTCCCCCATGGCCCGACGGTAGTCCCGGGACGGGGGAACCGGCACCGGTGGGATCCCCTCTTGATGAGTGACCGAGGGGGGAAGTGCATGGCGGGGAAGACCGTTCCGGCAGCCGGGCGCTTGGTGGTGGCGGGGTTCCTTTGCGCCCTGATGGCGGGGTGCGGCAGCACGGCACCGGGAGGGGCCTCAGGACCTGCACCCGTGCCCTCCCTCTCACCGACCGCCGACTGCGGCCTCGACACGACGACTGACGACCCGACCGGCGGGTACGCCGGCCCGCCGACGGACGAGGAGACCGGCGGGTACGCCGGCCCGCCGACGGACGAGGAGACCGGCGGGTACGCCGGCCCGCCCACCGACCAGGAGGCCGCCGACGGTGGCGCCGGTCCGCCGACCGACGGGGAGATCGGCAACGGGGGCGGCCCCTGCGGGCCTGCGGACTGGTTCGACATGACCCGGGACTTCCAGGCCTACCTCGGACAGCACCTCACCAAGGCGGACGACGGCACCGTCTCCCAGCAGTCCGTACGCGAGACCCGTGTCCGGAAGGTGAGCGCCGTCGGCGAGGCGAGGATCACCTTTTTCTCCTACTTCACCGACGACGCCCTCAGCCGCAACGCCGCGCTCCGCCTGGCCCGGCTGTTCGCCGACTGGCGGCGCGAGGTCTACGGCGACACGGGCAAGGTGTCGGTCCGTACCACCGAAGGGACCGTGCTCGTCACCCTGACCTGGTGAGCCCGGCCATCGCGCGTTCCATGCCGCGCAGTGGTGCACGGCTCCGGCGTCCACCGCCCGGAGCCGGCGAGGCGAGGCGCCGGGTGATGAAGGCGCGGTGGGCCTCGATGGTCTCGATCGGGTGGACGGCTCATGGCGGAGTCGGGCATTCGAACTGTCCGATTGCCTGGCGGGTCACTGCCCCTGTGCCCGTGGGGTCGCCGTGGCGAGGAGACCGGACAGGGCCTCCTGGAGATCTTCGGTCTGGCGGTAGTGAAGGGCGGTCATCCCCACGTCGCAGGCCGCGATGACGTTGGCGGCGGTGCCCACCCCGGCCCTCCACGAGCTCCGCGCCCCAGGGCAGCACGGCTGGGTGGCCGCGGTGCCGTTCGGCGTGCCGCCGGCGGCGGTCGAGGCACGGACGCGCGCCGACCGCGACCGCACGGAGCCCGTACGCATCGTGGGCGAGCACCACGCCGCGGCCGCGCAGAACCGGGTCCACACCAGCCGATGCCGTGCCGCTGCGCCCACCGCTCGATCAGACCTTGACGTTCGGCGCTCGGTGCGGGGTCGGGCTGGTGCCCGCCGACGACGTCGGCCGGCACCAGCGGGACAGCGGCGGTGGTGAACCGCCGCCGCGTTTGCCACCCCGCATTGCCGTTGGCATGTCATGGGCGAAACCAGGTCAAACAAGACCGTTAGCCGGACGGCAGTAAAACGTTAGCGGCCCGGTTTACGGTAGGCATCTGAGGCCATCCACTGCTTTGCGCAGCGTGATTCGGTCGAGAATTCCAATCGTGGCCGCCGTACTGATCGGCCGGGACCGCAACGCATTGCCGGCCTCGCTGATTCATCAGCTCCGGGAGCCGTGAGCCGCAGAACCCGTGCGCCTCCATCGGCGATGAGAGTGCCTTCTTCCCCATTTTCCACCCTGAATCGGAGAACATGTATGAGCCCTAATCGTCGTGACGTCCTGAAGTGGGCCGCCGGAGCCGGTGGCCTGGCTGCTGCCACCGTGCTCGGCCTCCCGAGTACGGCAACTGCCGCGAGCTGGTCCGCCCGTTCCTGGATGGGGCAACTCTCCAACAGCCTTCCCGTCACGAAGCTGACGATCCCCGGAACCCACAACTCCTGCGCCAACAGCGGCATCAGCATCGCCAAATGCCAGGACTGGGACCTGCTGACGCAGCTCAACAACGGCATCCGCTTTCTCGACATCCGCCTGAACGGATTGCAGGGCTCCTCGAACGAGATGGGCCTCTATCACGCCAACGTATACATGAACAAGCGGTTCCAAGATGTCCTCAACGACTGCGACTACTTCCTGCGGAACAACCCGAAGGAAGTAATCATCATGCGCCTCAGGAATGAGAAATCGGGAGGCCAGGAGCTCGGTGCAGAGGAATTCAGGCGCCGCTTCAACTGGTACATGGATGATCCGTCGATGCATTTCCGTCCGCTTTTCTGGACCAACCCCGACTGGCCCACCCTGGGCCAAGGTCGCGGCAAGGTCGTGCTCCTCACCGACTTCAGCCACGACTGGACCACCCTCAAGTGGGACAAGCACTGCAAAATCCAGGACGATTACAACGTCCCGGACGATGAGAAGAAGAAGGCGATCATCGCCTGCTTCGACGCAGCGTGGTTTGACCAGACCACTTCTCAGATGTTCATCAACTTCACCAGCACCGCCAAGGGGCCCATCCCCGAACCTTCCATCGGGGCCCAGAAGATCTTTCCGAGTGTCTACGCATACCTGGAGCCCAGGAAGGCTCAGCGAGCCCGCTTCGGCGTCGTGGCCATGGACTTCCCCAACTACCGCCCCGACATCATGAACCTTTTGATCGACAAGAACTTCGTCTAAAAGCTCGTAACATGATCGCGGGCGAGCCCTCGTGAGGCGGCGGTAGCTGATGCGCCTGCCGGCGAGGGCGACGAAGGCGTCGTGGAGTTCGGTGCGGCGTTCCCGGCGTACGGCGGCCGAGCTCGGGCGGCGGTGGGCCACGCCGGCCACGCCGAGCATCCGCCGTGTGCCGGCAGAGCCCGGAGTGACCGCGCGGCTGTACGCCGACCTGCGCCGCAGCGGGGAGGACCTGTAGGCGCGCCCCTCCAGGGATTGGCGGGGTCCCGGGGTGTACACCCCGGGACCCGCGTGATTCGCCGCGACTCAGCCGCCAATGTGCTGGTGCGGCACTGAGGTGCCCACGCCCGCGCGCGTGCGCGGTCAGAAGCGGGCCAGGTTCCTGACCCGCCCCGCGGGTCGCGGAGTTGCGGATGTCGGATTCGCTGCTCATCAGGCCGCCTTCCGCTTCGCCTGTGCGTGGGCGCGCATTTCGCTGGACAGCCGGAGGCGGTAGAGTCGGGCTCGGCCGCGACTGGCGCAGGTGGACGACCACCGGGGAGCGGCCGTATCTGTTCCGATGAGAGCGTCGACCGCCTGGGCGTCTCCGTCAGCGATGTTCCGCTGAGGAGGCCATGACGTGAAACTGCGCTACGGGATCAATCCGCAACAGAAGACTGCGCACGCCGCACCAATGACGCCCGGCAAGTGGCCGGTTCGACTGCTGCACGGAGAACCGTCCTTCATCAACATGCTGGACGCGCTGAACGGATGGCAACTCGTCCGCGAGGCCGGCCGGGCGCTCGGCAAACCGGCAGCCGCTTCCTTCAAACACGTCTCACCCGCGGGTGCTGCCGTCTCCGGGGCCATCGACGAGGTCACCACAGAGCTCTACGGCGTCGCCAACGGGGAGGTCGGCCCGCTCGCCAGTGCCTACTTGCGGGCCCGCGACGCCGACCCGAAATCCTCCTACGGCGACTTCGCCGCCGTCTCCCATCCGGTCGACGACGAACTCGCCGAACTGCTGACCGGCATGGTCTGCGACGGCATCGTCGCCCCCGGCTACGCGCCCGGCACCGTCGAGCGGCTCAGCAAGAAGAAGAACGGCCGTTTCCTGGTCATGGAGACGGACGACGCTTTCACGCCTCCGCACCAGGAGGCGCGTGAGGTCTTCGGCCTGCGCCTGACTCAGCAGCAGGACGAGGTGGAGCTGTCGTCCACACTGCTCGACCCGGTCGTGGGTGATCCGCTCCCCGACACAGCCGTGGCGGACCTCGTGCTGGGGCTGGCGGTCCTGCGCTACACCCAGTCCAATTCGGTGTGCTACCTGCGGAACGGCATGACGCTGGGAATCGGCGCCGGCCAGCAGTCCCGAGTCGACTGCACCCGTCTGGCCGGCGCGAAAACCGACACCTGGTGGCTGCGGCGTCACCCCGGCGTCCGCGCACTGCGCTTCCGGCCCGGCATTCGGCGCCAGGACCGGATCAACTGGCAGATCCGCTTCATCGAGGGCGACCTCACGCCGGACGAGACCAGGCGTCTGACGGAGGCACTCTCCACACCGGCCCGAGAGCTCACCGCCGACGAACGAGCTCAATGGATGCAACGTCTCGACCAGGTGACTTTCGTATCCGACGGTGCCCTGCCGTTCCGCGACAACGTCGACCACGCCCACCGTCACGGCGTTCAGTACATTGCGGAGCCGGGAGGATCCATCAGATCCGGTGAGGTCGAAGAAGCCTGCCGTGAGCACCGGATCACGCTGGCACGCACCGGCCTGAGACTGTTCCACCACTGACGGTCGCGAAGACGCCACGACCACCGGCCCTGACCGGGAACCTCCGAAGGCGGCCACCGAAGACCACCCCGCGCTGACCTGGCGGCTGGCACCGGGCGCTCGGAGCGCTCGCTCGGTATTCCTGCCCCTGGTGCCTGCGGAGAGGGTGGTCGGGTCCACAGCCAGAGGCGGCACGTGGACGTACGCCATCCCGGGTAGCGCGACGAGTTGCGGGCCGGGTTGGTGCCAATGGCTCGGCCATCCGGCTGATCGGACCAACGCGCGCTCCGACAGCGGGCCGCCTCGATCGGCCGGCAGGACCTACCGGGCCCGCAGAGCATGACACCGGTCAGGGGCCCCTGCCGCCGTCCTGGCGCGCAGTGATCACGGGCCTGCTGATCGCCCTCGTGATGGCCACGATCATGGTCACGACCTACGTCGAGGAAGCCGCCAAGGCACAGGGCCGGCAACTCGCCCTGAAAGTTACCAACAAGCTGCCCGAACAGGACCCGCTCGGCGTCGTCCCCGGTATCGCCGTGTTCGTACTGCTCGGGCCGGCTACCTCGGCTCGACCCTCGCCATGCAGCCCACCGAGACCGCGGCCGCCCGCCGGCGCGTCCTGAGCCTCATCGGCTACGCGGTCATCGCCGGCCTCGTCTTCGACGTGATCATCGGCCCGGTCCTCGGCGCCTGTCCCGTCGTCCGCCACCCGTGCCAGCCGGACGATGGCGGGGGCGGTGTCCGCTGCGGTCAGGCAGGTTGGGCCCCTGGCCGGGCGTCTTCGTCGATCCGGCTCACCGCGCCCGGCCCCCGGGAGGCCCGCCCGGCGTGGTGTTCATGCGTTCCCGTCCGCGGTGAGCCGCATCCACGATGGTCTTGATGACCAGGCCGAAGACGGCCAGGTCCAAAAGCATCTGCGCGGTGACCAGCAGCTGAGCCACCCCGGACTTGGCCGTGATGTCGCCGAACCCGACGGTGGTGAACACCGTGACGGAGAAGTAGAGCCCACTGGTGTGGGAAAGGTGCGTGCCGAAGCTGCCCGGAGAATGCGCGGCCATGGCGACGTAGGCGGCCGCGAACAGCAACAGGAAGAACGGAATGCTGACGGCCACCGCCTCGACGGCCCGCAGCGCCGGGTACCGGGAGCGGAGAATGGACCGGACCTGCAGGGCCACCAGGACGACGAACCCCGCGAGACCTGAGAGCAGGATGGCGACGGCGGTACTCTTCGAGGAGTTGTCCAGGGGCCCGACGTAATACAGGGCCACCAGCGTGGCGACCGAGACCACTACACGCAGCACGGTCCAGACGAGCCGGCCGAACAGACGCCGTGCTCGATGGTGGCCGGGGAGAGCCGCCTCGTCGGCGGTCATGAGGCCCGCCCCGGCCCGATGACCAGGACCCGCAGGGACACGCGCCGTTCGTGCCGCGTCATGCCGGATGCCACGCTCAGGATGATCACCAGCCCCATCACACCGACGAACGACAAGAGAAGACGACACCGCGTGAACCGGCGCACACTCCGGCCGACACCGACAGTTCCTCCGCGGAAGACCGCGTGGTACGCCGTCCCCGTGCCGAGCCGGAACACCCCGGTGGTGACGACAGCTCGATGCGGCAGCCTCGCAGGCCGAGCCCGCCGACCAGCAGAATCCACATCCTGAACCAGAAGAAGTCGACGGGATGCGTCGGCGGACCGCGTTGACCCGGATGCCACGGCGGCTGAACCCAACCGGGCGAGGTGATCGTGTCGCCCGCTGTAGTCCGCGCACACGTTTCCCGGCGAGGTCCTCGCCGCTGCGTGTGCTGCTCCCGACCGACGGGTACGCCCTCGTCGGCCTCACCAGGTTGTGTCTCCTGTCGGCCTGTGGCGCGGACTCGCGGCCACTGGAGCGGGGCGCCGCGCGGCGGGCGGACCCGGCCGGCAGTTCCGACTCGTGGGTGAAGTGCCCGGCACGTTTGCGGAGGATTCGACGGGACACTCGCCTGGTATGGAGGACACCCCGGCTCCCTCGAACAGGGACATGTGCGATGACAGCCGTAGGCCCGGCCCCGAAGCGGGCCCCGAGCAGCCCGCCCACGGCCCCGGCCCCGGCCCCGGCCCCGAACCCGACGTCGAGCACGAGGCTCCCGACGACCCCACGGACCTCCCGGAGAAGTCCTGGTCAGCGGTGCTGAAGCGGACACTGAAGGAGTTCCAGGGCGACGAGCTGGCCGATCGGGCCGCCGCACTGACCTACTACAGCGTGCTGTCCCTCTTCCCCGCCCTTCTGGTGCTGGTGTCGCTGCTCGGCGTGGCCGGCGCATCCACCACCCAATCCGTCCTGGACGACCTCCAGCGGCTGGCCCCGGGCGCCGCGCGTGACGTCGTTTCGGGCGCGGTCCGCCAGCTCCAGGGCGGTCCGGGCACCGGGTCGGTGCTGGCGGTGGCCGGCCTGATCGCCGCGGTGTGGTCCGCCTCCGGATACGTCGCGGCGTTCATCCGTTCCTCGAACGCCGTCTACGACATACCCGAAGGCCGACCGGTGTGGAAGGTGCTGCCCCTGAGGCTGGCCCTCACCGCCGCCCTGATGGTCATGGCGACGGTCAGCGCCCTGATCGTGGTCTTCACCGGCAGCCTCGCCCGCCGCGCGGGAGGCGTCCTCGGGCTCGGCGAAACGGCGGTCACCGTGTGGTCGGTCGCGAAATGGCCCGTGCTGGTACTGCTGATCACCGTCATGATCGCCGTGCTGTACTGGGCGGCTCCGAACGCCAAGGGACGCGGCTTCCGCTGGGTCACCCCAGGCAGTTTCCTCGCGCTGGTGATCTGGTTGGCCGCCTCCGCCGGATTTGCCCTCTACGCGGCCAACTTCGGCTCGTACAACAAGACGTACGGCACGCTCGCAGGCGTGATCGTCTTCCTGATCTGGCTGTGGATCAGCAATCTCGCCATCCTCCTCGGCCTGGAATTCGACGCCGAGATGAGCCGCGAACGCGCCATCGTCGGCGGACTGCCCGAGCAGGAAGAGCCGTACGTGGAGCCGCGCGACACCCGCGAGTGGAACGAAAAGGAGAAGCGGCGTGCCATGTGACCGGCCCGGAGCCGCTCGCTCACCGTGTGGCCCGGCCGCGGGCGGCGCGTCGCCGCGCCGGGATCGGGGGCCTGGCCCGTATGGAGAGCGCGCAGGCTGTCGCAGGCCGTGCACGGGACCGGGCGCCGACCCGGTATGTGATCTTGCTGTCGCTGGTGTGATCACGGCCCCGGCACAAAAGCCGAGCTACAGGTCGGCGATCGCCTCACCGCGGGTTTCCGTTCCAACTACCGGCCCGACATCGTGATGAACCACATCTACTTCACCGCTTTGCGCGATGGCGCGGGACTCGCCGCCGAACTCGCCTCCGGCGAAGGGACCCCGCGAGTGTATGCCGTCGAACCGACCGGGAAATTCGAGAACGACCCCAACGTCACCGACAAGAAGTTCCCTGGCAATCCCACCCGCTCCTACCGCAACAGGGATCCGCTCCTGATCGTCGGCGAGGTCACCGACTGGACGCGACAGACGCCCGAAGCTCTTCAGATGTGGCGAGACCGGCTGGCCGCGATCCTCGGGCTCGCGGTCCAGAGCTGGATGTCGTCCATATCCTGGCCGCCGCCGGTGTCGTCGGGCTCCAGGTGCACGAAGTTCGAGGGGGTGGCACTCCAGGTACCGCCGAAGTCGACTCAGGGCATGCTGCGCGGCCCCGGCCGCGGGTAGGTCACCGTCGGCGGTGGTTGCTGGTGTCAGCGATGTAAGAGTCCTCGCCCTGGCTGCCGGTCACGGCCGTGACGGGCGTCGGATTGTAGGACCCGGCCGCGTCGCCCCCGTCATCCGCATACGAGGTGCCAGTCAAGGACAGGACTCCGCACTCAACGGCTCCAAGGCCAGGTTCGGGGGCTGCCTCGCACCGGCTGGATGCCGTGCGGCTCGAAGCGCTCGCCGGGCTCGGGGTGGAGTGGGCCGGCTCGTGACCCCCGCCGGGCAGGTCGGGCTTGGGGCGGAGCATGGCGGTGACGGTCTCGTTGACGGCCATGTGGGGTGGCCCCGCTGGAGCCCGCGCCGCGCGCGGTCGGGCCCATCTCTCAGTGAGAGGTGGGCTCGAACTCGTAGAAGGCGGTCTCCAGACCCTTGGTGGTCAGGTTCCGCAACGCGACTCCCCCGCCCGGGTGGTGCCTCCGTTCTCGGCGAGGCCGTGCTTGCGCAGATCGGAGAGCGCGCCCGCGTGCGAGGCGGTACGCGCGGTCTTCCGCTCCGAGGCCGTCGTCTTCATCGTGTGCCGGTAGGTCGGGTGCGGGAGCACGGAGCACCCTCACGCGGGAGCGAATGGCGTACTGATTCCTCATCCCTGGCGGGCCGTGGCAGGTTGAGTTCTGCCTGGAGGCCGCCGCCCGGCGCCGCGGCGAGGTGGGCGGTGCCGCCATGGAGGTCGGCGACCCATTTGACGATGGCGAGGCCGGTTCCGGTGCCGGTGCTGCCAGGCCCGGTGACGCGGCGTCGGAAGAGCCGTTCACGGTCCTTGGCCGGTACGCCGGGGCCGTGGTCCCGCACGACGACGCGCCCGTCGGTGACGTGGACGTGGACCGGTGTGCCGCCGCCGTGCCGCAGGGCGTTCTCGATCAGGTTGCGGACCGCCTGGGCGAGGAGGTCGGGGTCGCCGCAGACCACCACGGCCTCGGTGACGGCCGTGACGCCGGTGCTGTTGGGGAGTTCCGCAACGGCCTGTTCGACGAGCTGGTCGAGGCGCAGTGGGGTCATCTCCACCTCGTGTGTGCCGGCCTCGACCCTGGCCCGGACCAACAGGCCGGTGACCAGGCGGCCCATGCGGTCGACCAGCCTGACGGCCTCGTCCAGGGCCGAAGGTGCCCGGCTCGGCGAGGCGCTGCCGCCTTCCACCACCAGGCGCAGGGTGGCCAGCGGGGTGCGGAGCTCGTGGGCGGCCTCGGCCAGGAATTGTTCCTGCCGGTCGAGTCCCCGCAGCGCAGGTCGCATCGCCTGCCCGGACAGGAGGTGCCCGATGGCGGATGCGGCCGCCACCAGAGCCGCGCAGCTCAGGACGAGCCAGTGGATGAGCCGGTCGTGGGCGGCCTGGCTCTGTGTGGGGTCGGCTCCGACCAGCACTGCGGCGGCGATCTGGTCGTCGTCCCAGACGGGGGCAGCGGCCCACTGGGTCTCCCGGCCGCCGCTCTCGGTGGCGACCAGGACAGTCTCCTGATCGTGTTGCACCTGTTGCCAGATCTCGTCCAGGTCGGCCTGATGCGGCAGGGCGGAGCGCGGGACGGGGGTGTGGCGGATCTGGGGCCGGCCTGGTTCGGGTGCTTGGATGACGGCGAGCCGCTCGGAGCTCAGCGCCAAGTCGTCCTCGCGCAGGGCGTCAAGGTGCAGGATGCCTCGGTCGAAGTACACGGTGCGGGCGAGGCCGTCGGCCCTGCGGCTGACGCCGTTGTCGAGTTCGCTCTCGCGGGACTGGGCGTCGATGCGCACCGCCAGGACGGCGAGGATCAGCAGGCATAGGGACGTGGTCGCGGCGAAGAGCAGGGTCGTCGCCCACCGGGCGCGTTGCAGGCGCGCCAGCGCGGGGGTGCGCGGCGTCACAGCGCGTGAGCTGGATCGGCGAGCCGGTAGCCGACGCCGCGCACGGTCGAGATGATCTCGGGCGGCCCGAGTTTGCGGCGTAGCTGGCCTATGAGGACGTCGACGACGTTGGAGAGCGGTTCGGCGTGTTCGTCCCAGCAGCGTTCGATGAGGTCGGTGCGGCTGACCACCTCGCCGGCGCGCAGCATCAAGATCTCCAGGACGGCGAACTCTTTCGCGGTGAGGGTGAGCAGCACGCCCGCGCGCCGTACACGGCGGCGGGGCAGGTCGATTTCGAGGTCGCCCGCGTGGAGCTGGGGTAGGCGTGTGGGCTGCGCGCGGCGGCACAGGGTGCGTACGCGTGCGGTGAGTTCGGCGAAGGCGAACGGCTTGACGAGATAGTCGTCGGCACCATGTTCGAAGCCGGCGACGCGGTCGGTGACGGCGTCGAGGGCGGTGAGGAGCAGGACGGGGAGGGTGGAGCCCTGCTTGCGCTGGGCGGCGAGGAGGGTGAGGGCGTCGCCGTCGGGCAGGGTACGGTCCGCGATCAGGCAATCGTAGGTGTTGACCGCGAGTTTGAAGTCCGCGCCGGCGAGGTCGGCGGCGAAGTCGACGGCGAACCCCGCCTCGCGTAGGGCAGTGGTGATCACGGGGCCGAGGTCGGGGTCGTCTTCGAGGACAAGTACGCGCATGACGGGCGAGCCTAGTAGGTCGAAATGCTCTTCAACCCGGGGGTGGCGGCAGTTGCGGTGGTACGCCCGAAGTGTGGCTGTTCGAGAAGCCGGGCGGCGGAGGAAAGAGGATCACCGGCGCGGGGCGACCGGCGGGGCGGGAACCGATCGGTCGCCTCATGATCGCCTCATGAACCGGCTGACAGTCTGCGGGCATGGCAAGAATTCGCAAGCACGCACTCGGCATGACCGCGGCCGTCCTGGCCACCACCGTCCTCGCGGCGGGCTGCATCCAATCCGCGCAGGGAGCCGATGCCGACGACTCGGCGGGAGGCCCGCGGGCGGTGGTGCGCGTCGACCAGGTCGGCTACGCCCCAGCCGAAACCAAGCAGGCCTACCTGATGACCTCCGTCTCCGCCTCCAAGGCTTCCTTCACCGTCCGCGACGCGGACGGGAAGCAGGTCCTCAAGGGCAAGGTCGGCACGTCCACCGGCGGCTGGAACAGCAGGTACAAGGCCGTACACATCCTGGACCTGTCGCCTCTCACGGACCCGGGCGACTACCGGATCGAGGTCTCCGGGCCGGTCACGGCCACCTCCCCGACGTTCCGCATCGCCGCGGCGGACGAACTGTTCGGCAGACTCGTCCAGGACAACGTCCGCTTCTTCCAAGCCCAGCGCGACGGCGCCAACGTCATACCCACGCAGCTGCGACGCAAGCCCTCCCACCTGGCCGACCACCAAGCCACCGTCTACGACACGCCCGCATACGCCGACGACGAGACGGTGCTGACCGCTCCGCTCAAGCGCGTCGCGGGCCCGGTCGACGTCGAGGGCGGATGGAACGACGCCGGCGACTTCCTCAAGTTCACCCACACCGCCTCCTACTCCACCGCGAGTCTCCTGCTCGCGCAGCGCACCACTCCGGCCGGCGGGAAGGAACTGGCGGCCGAGGCACGCCACGGGCTGGACTGGCTGGACAAGATGTGGGACGACCAGTCCCGCACCCTCTACCTCCAGGTCGGGCTCGGCAAGGGAGACTCCGACGACGGCAGCGGCAAGATCCGCTCCGACCATGACGTGTGGCGCCTACCGGAGGCGGACGACGCCCTGGACGTCAAGCCCGGCGACCCCGACTACCTGATCAAGCACCGGCCGGTCTTCCGTGCGGCATCCCCCGGCAAGCCGATCAGCCCCAACCTCGCCGGACGCGTCGCCGCCACCTTCGCCCTGGCCGCCCAGCTCGACGCCGCTGACGACCCCGAACGGGCCCACCACGAACTGGAGAAGGCCGCACACATCTACGCACTCGCAGACACCGACCCGGAAGACCAGCTGGTCACCGCCTTCCCTCACGGCTTCTACCCCGAGGCGTCCTGGCAGGACGACATGGAATTCGGCGCCACCCAGCTCGCCCTCGCCGGCCAAGCCCTCGGTGACGGCCGCGCCGCCGCCTGGACCAAGCAGGCCGCACACTGGGCCAAGCAGTACGTCACCTCGGACAGCCTCGGCACCCTCGGGCTCGGCGACGTCAGCGCCCTCGCCCACGCCGACCTCGCCCACCTCCTCGGCAGCAACGCCGCCGGCGCCGAAGTCACCCGCGAACAGCTCGTCGCCGACCTCAAGCGCCAGCTCGACGACGGCAGCACCCGCGCGGCCCGCGACCCGTTCCGCGCCGGCGCCGTCTACACCGACTTCGACTCCGTGCCCCACACCTTCGGCCTGGCCGCCACCGCCCAGCTGTACCAGCGCGTGACCGGCGACAGCCACTACGACGCCTTCGCCACCCAGCAGCGGAACTGGGCCTTGGGCGCCAACGCCTGGGGCTCCTCCTTCGTCATCGGCGCGGGCACCACCTTCCCGCACTGTCCCGAGCACCAGGCCGCCAACCTCGCCGGCAGCCTCAACGGCGAACGCGACATCCTCCTCGGAGGCGTCGTCAACGGCCCCAACGCCTCCGCCAAACTCAAGGACCTCAACTCCTTCCCCACCATGCGAAAGTGCCCGGAGGAACAGACCAACCCCTTCACCGTCTTCGACGGCCGCGGCGGCGGCTTCATGGACCACGTCGGCGCCTGGCAAACGGTCGAATCCGCAGACGACTTCACCGCCACCGCCCTGCTCGCCTTCACCCTCGCCGCCACACCCCATGAGGAGAACGACAAGGTCAACTGACGACACATGACCTCGCACTCCGTCGCGCGAGGAGCGGATGCGCCGAGCAGGCCGTCGAGCCCGCCGGACGCCGCTCTTCCTGTCGGTGGAGCCGCCGTGCCCGTGGTTTCCCTGTATTCCGAGCCGGCACTGACCAGACGAACGCCGCGCAGCGGGAACGCCGCCACCCGTACGCCGCCGTCGAAGAGCTGCCGGAAGCCCTGGCACCGGACGGGACCACGATCGTCGTGGGAGACCCGCGACAGATGCCGGTTCACATGTACGAGGACATGCGGTGCTCACTCTGCAAGGAGGTCGAGGTGACAGGTGCAGGCGCCTCGCTCCTGGAAATGACGCTGGGCAGGGAAGTGCGGACCGAGTACACCCTGTCCTCCGCCCTGGACGGCCGACTGGGCGGCACCGGCTCGAAGAAGGCCGCCCACGCTCCAGACGGCGTCACGAGTGGAGGGCCTGCGCGGGCCGGCGTTCGACTCCGCGGTCAGGGAAATGAAATACGCGGCCGTCTGGATGGCCGGCTACCGCTGACGTCCCACCCCGGGCACCCCGCCCACGGCCTACGGCACGCCGCGCTTGCCGATCCAGGCGGCAAACGTGAGCCGAATGGGTTCCGAATGATTCCCATGCCGACTTGCGAACCCAAAATGGAGTGAGACTCTGGAAGTGGTCCGTGCCAACAGGTAATCCCACACCAATGGTGGTCCACGTGCCCCCGCGCAGGTGCACTGTCGGGCGAGGCGAAGGGCCACCTCTACTGCGTGCCTGATTTCGTCGGCCGGGCGCCCTGGTGCATCCTCGCGGCAAATATGCTTCGACTGTAGAAGCTTGGTCGCATAGATGTGAGCAGAGCCTTACGGCCCCCCGCGCGCCGCGCTTTCCAGTATGACCCGCCCTCATGGGTCGGAAGCCAACAGCAGGTACAGTCATGACGGGAAATGAGCAGAAGAGGAACGCCTTCACCCTTCGGTCCCCGGTCAGGAATGCCGTACTCCTGGTAGGTGCCATTGCCCTTGCGGTCGCACCATGGGGCGATGCCGCAGGCTCGACATCGTCAGCCAGTAGTCGGCCTGCGCGCATCCCTGCGCGCGTCCCCGACACCTGCGTCGAGGGAGCCAAATGGCGGCTGACCACGCACGTCGACCATGTCTGCCTCGCGGCGTCACGGCAAAGCTACGTCAACTGGGAAAACTTTCAAGGCCAATTCCTACGCGATGCGAGCACCAGCAACGGATGCAAGTCGGGTTACATGCCCCGCGAGGCAGTGCCCGGGGACAAAGTCTGCGTCACGTCCGCTGAGCGGGATGAAGCGCAACGGGATGCCGAACGGGCACCCAGTTACTGGCAGGCAACGGCGGACCGTGCCATTTGGGGAAACCTTGTCCCGATCCCGTTCGTGTGGGACAAGCGTTATTCGATTCAGAGTGACTACACACGTGAAGGAAATGGTCAGCACAGACTCGCAGTGGACACCGGGGGAAAATTCGGGGATGCGGCGAGTGTGATCCTTTCGTCTCAAGGGTCGAATCACACTCGATATTGGTTCAGGACGCAGCGCACGCGGGACGGGAGCGCCTACCGCAATAGATTCGAGATTGTGGCAGCAGGCAGCGGGAAGTGCCTGGACGTGGTGGGGGCCCGGACTCATGACGGGGCTAGGGTCGTTGAATATGGCTGCACTGGTAACGCCAATCAGCGGTGGTATCTTGAGCGCCGTGCAGACAACAAGTGGCAGATTCGCAATTGGAACAGCGACAAGTGCCTCGACGCCCACAACCCGGACGTGAACAACCCCCCTCCGCAAGGAACCCATCTCCAGCAGTGGACCTGCCTCGGCAATATGAATCAGGCCTGGCGGATCCTGCTTTGACGCGGGGAAGACGGCCGTGAGGGACATCCAGCCTCGGTAGTTGCCTGGGTCGCACCTCACGGCCGCGCTGTTTTGACGAGCTGTCCGTTCTCGTAGAGGGCTGCCCGGCAGTCGAGGCGCCGGATGACGTGCCGGGACCTGCGTCAGGACCGGCCCAGGACGCGGGTGAGGCCGGCAACGAGAGTGGTGGCGAGCGGCCAGCCAAGCGCCCGCGAGGGCGGGGCGGTAGCCGTAACCCGCGACGACGTCTTGCAGCCAGTCCCAGATCTTGGTCGGCCACGGCGGCGTCGTGCGGTGGTGACGGTGTTCGGCCCGGAGCACACGCCGGGCTTCGCTGTCGTGGCCGAGGACTCGGTAGGAGGCTGCCAGTTGCTCGTAGGGCTGCGGGCGGTATTGGCCTGCGAGGTTTTCCCTGAGCCAGGACAGTCGAAGGGTCGTCGAGCGCGGAGGCAGCGGGGTGAGCCTCTGGTAGGCCAGTGCGTCCAGTTCCAGCAGGGGACCTCCTTGCGGACGGTCGAGGAGCGTGCCCACTGAGGCGCCCCGCAGGGATATGGAGCTGGTGTCAGACCTTGCGGTGTCGATGTCGGATTGCCGTAGGTCGATCCGTTGATCCGGGCGCCGGCCAGGGAAACGAACCTGCCCACGGAGAGGCCGTGGCGGCCGTTGAACCATGATCCGATCGTGAGGAGGTTCCCGTTGATCCAGCCGCCGACCCGCGCGCGGTCGAGGTTGAGGTCGATCGTGATGTCGCTGCCCTGGACCCAGACGTTGCCCTCCACCACGGCGTCGCGCATGTCCAGGCCGGGACAGCGCAGTGCTTCGGCACTGAGCTCCGGCAGAGATGATCCGCAGAGAGAGACGCTGGGACTCGTGGCGTGCCGAAGGCTCAGGACACCGGAGAAGGAACAGACCTCACAATGGATCTCGCAGTCGATGATCGCCGAGGTCAGGTCAAGCTCACCGGTCACCCGTGCACCCGCGAGACGCAGTGCGCGCACCCTTCCGGGAGGTGCGGCCGGACCGGCGAGCAGGAGAACGGCGATCACCGCCCCTCTCACCTGCCGCTCGGTGCCCCCACGTACTCCCGTTGCCCGGGTCGTCATCAGCCGCGACACCCGTCCTCAGGTCCAGCATGTCGCCGGACCGGAAGGCAGACCACAGACGGCGCTCGGGAGCAGTCCAGTCAACGGGAGGGGACGAAGTGTCGGGCTCTGGGCGGCTGGCCATGCCTTCTTGTACCGGAACCCGTCCGCCCACGCCAGGTGCCGTGCAACCACGGTCATGACGTCGTCCCTGTCTCGTGCCGGACAGCGCCCCGAGGCGGCGGCCGTTGCGTTGAGCTTGGAGATCATTTCCAGGGCTCCAGGTCGGATGGCCGTCGGCGGGGTGTGCAGTGGGCTCGGTTCGGGCGCTGTGTTCGGGCTGGGCGTGTGCGGATTGCGTCGCCGAGGGGGCCTCGGCTGTCAGCACCGAGGCCCCCTGCGGGACGTGCGATCACGCGTCGACGGCGTCGGTCACACGATTCCAGTTGTCCAGGTCTGCGGTGCGGGCTTCCAGGGCGGCGCGCATGCCGGTGGCGCTTGAGGTGCCGAGTGCCAGGCGCAGCGGGGGGTTGGGGCTGTCGACCGCGGTTCGGATGCCTTCGGCGATCCGGGCTGCGGAGGAGAACGCGGACGCGGGTAGTTCCCCGATGCCCTTGTGGACCTCGCGGACGGTCTGGTCGTAGTCGTCGAGGCCGGCCGCGACGTCGAGGTTGGACAGGAACGGGGTGGCGGTCATTCCGGGCTGGATGATCGTGACATTGATGCCGAGCGGTATGACCTCGGCCGCCAGTGCGTCCGACAGTCCCTCGACGGCGTACTTGGTCGCGGCCAGAAGTCCCACGCCGGGGTGGGCGGACTGCCCGTAGATCGAGGAGCCCTGGAGGATGTGTCCGGATCGCTGGGCGCGGAGTACCGGCAGCGTCGCGCGGAGCACGTTGAGTACGCCGAAGACGTTGGTGTCGAACACGGCGCGGACTTGCGCGTCGGAGGCTTCCTCGACGGCTCCGAAGAGCCCGTAGCCGGCGTTGTTGGCCACCACGTCGATGCGGCCGAACCGCGAGAGCGTGCGCTCCACCGCTTCCCGGACGGCCTGCTCATCGCGCACGTCTGCCGGGATGAGGAGCAGGCGGTCGCCGTGCTCTTCGGTCAGTTCTTCCAGGGAAGCGGTGTCGCGGGCGATCGCCGAGACGACATCGCCGTTCTCCAGTGCCTGGAGGGTCAGTGCGCGGCCGATGCCGGAGGTCGCGCCGGTGATGAGCCAGGTGCGGGGGCTGATCTGCTGGTTTGAAGTTCCGTTCATGTTGCGACCGTAAGCGGTTAGCTCATAACGCGTCAAGCGTGGTGGCGCTACACGTTGCCTGTTAGGCGACTTAGTGCCTCGTCTTGCTGATGTAGGGTGGGGTGATGAGCAGTGCTGCAGCCGAATCCGCGAAACCCAGTTCCCGCACCGTCATGCCCGCGGTGGAGACCGTGCTCGCGTTCGTGAACACGCGCGCGGACGGAGGCGGACGGCGGGAGCTGTTCGGGGACGGGCACTCGTTCGCGGCGTGGCTCGCGGAGCACGACGAGTTCGGCGGCGAGACCGTGGCGACCGACGCCGACGCCGCGGCCGCACGCGAGCTGCGTGACGCCCTGGTGACCCTGCTGCTGGCGCACTCGGGGGAAGAGGAGAGCCTGGGCGAGCCGCTCCAGCACGCCGAGCAACACCTGCGGCGGGCAGGTGCGCTCTACCCGCTGGCGACGGTGGTCACAGCCCGTGGTGTCGAGCTGGCGTCGCCGCAGGCAGGGGTGCCAGGTGTGTTCGGAACCGTACTGGCCGCGGTGACGACCTTCGCGCAGACCGGCGACTGGGGCCGCATCAAGGCGTGCCGCAACCCCCCGTGCCATTTCGGTTTCTTCGACCGCACTCGCAACGGGGCAGGGCTGTACTGCAGTACCGGCTGCGGCTCCCAGGTGTCCATGCGCAATTACCGCCAACGGCAGCGCCGGGAGAGTGAGGCACCGCCCGAGGCGTGAGGCCGCGGCCCTACGGGTCCCCTCGAAGCCGTGATCGCCCGCGCCTGCCGGCCGCAGCATGAACATCGAGGAACGCGCAGTCCTCCTGTTCCTTCAACGCCGGCGGTGGCACCGATTGCAAGGACTGCCTGGTGCCGAGGTTCGGCCCGTATTCGCTTTCGTTGATCGGTCCATATTGTGGTGTGTTCATCATTGAAGGGTGCGCGGAACGAGGTCTCCTGACTTGCGATCAGGATCCAGGAGTGCTGGCCTTGGATTGATGGCGGCAAGTAATGACGGCATGACAACGGAAATACCGAGGGCCCGAATGCTTAGCGCTCGCTCGGCTGCGAACAGGGAGTGAAGACGAGCCTCCCTCCCGCCCCCTTGGGGAAGGTGACTGGACGCGCCGTGTGCCCGCTGGACGCCCCGTGCCGCCATCCCGCCAAGGAGGTGCACGATGACACATTTCTCTTCTCCCGGCAGCTCCCTGCACCGGATCATGGCCTTGTTCGTGACGGCCGCCATGACGCTGTCCCTCTCGGTCACGGTTACGTTCATCTCGGCGAAAAGCGCATCCGCCTTGTGTATCGCAAATGACTTCTCGGGAAGATGGCGTTCATCAGACAGCAGGCTGAGCCGCATCGACGTGTGGCCCGGAGAGGACTGCCAGCTTTACGCGAAAGCCTGGTCCAGATGCGAGGGCGACGCCTCGCATGACTGTAGCTGGAGCAGGAGGGCGAACGAGCTGCAGAGTACCCCGGACAGGAACTTCCGGTTCTTCACCCAGGGATGGAACAACGCGACGGAGGTGGTGCAACTGCACCTGAAGAGCAAGTCCCGCTTGGCGGCGTGGGACAGCACGGATTACAACTCCGGCACGAGGGACAGCTTCTGGGTACAGATGGTCAAGGACCGTTGATCGTGCCTGTCCGGTGGGGGTTCACGCAGCTCGTGACGGGGTTGGCTGTGTGGTCGACGGTTTTGCCCCGTGAACGGAGCGCGGCCGGGCCGGCGCGGTGCCGGTGGTGTGATGGTGGTCGGTGAGGACGTGGGCGACCGGTTCGAGTACACCGCCACGGAGTTGATCGTGCGCATGCTCACGGACCCCCAGCACCGCTCCACCGGTCCCCGCCGACTACACGTCACATTGGTTCGTCCCCGAAGGCAGTCCCTATCGGCTTGTTCCGCGCGGGCTCAGCTGCGGGGACTCGTGTTCCAGGCATCGATGCGCAAGAAATTGAGGGCCGCCGCCGTGCACTGGTGTTGACCGTCAGGTTGCGCAGGGTTTGGCCCCGAAGGAGAGGCCGAAGTGTCACCTCAAGGAGCCCGCATCGGCTTGCCGGGCCGGCGGCAGCGGGCCGTGTCCTGGACAAGAGGTCAGCGGCCGGGACCGCCGTCGAAGGGGACCCCGGACAGGGGGGTCCTGCTGGAGAAGTTCTGGTTCTCGGTCTCCCGTGCCGAGCAGCGCACCCGCTTCGCGATCCGCCGGCCGCGCATCGTCGGCGCCGCCGGACACCTGAGGACGTCATCACTTGGCAGGAGAGGGCCCGGCGGTGCCGTAGAGTGGGGTTCACCGACGCGGGGTGGAGCAGCTCGGTAGCTCGCTGGGCTCATAACCCAGAGGTCGCAGGTTCAAATCCTGTCCCCGCTACTGAAGGCAGAAGGCCCCCGGATCCTTGAGGATCCGGGGGCCTTCTGCCTTGTCCGCCGTGTGTTGGATCAGCCGACACGGCCCCCGGCCCGGGGAGCAGGCCGGGGCCGCCATCGGGGTCGCCCACCGGCCATCCGGCATCCGCGTCTTCCTGGCCGCGGCCGGGCTGGAGAACACCGAGGACGCCGACCTCACCGACCCCGGCTTCGTGGAATGGCGAGGCGCCGGCCCCGAGGACTGGGAACCGTCTGTGCGAGCACCGGACCCGGCCGTGCTAGACGCCGGACAGCCACCCGGCACCGAAATCCGAGGCGTCTCGTGCGCGCTGCGCCCGCTCCTCGATCAGCCGGCGAAAGCCCGCCACAGCGTACCTCTCGCCAGTGGCCGCGTGGCGTCCGCGGATACCTGCGACATCGGCCATGAGCTGCTGGGGCTGGGGCTGCCAGCCGACGACCAGGACGCGCAGGCCCAGGCTCTCCGCCCGCCGGTGCAGGGCCAGGAGTTGCAGGAGGCCGTCGGCGTCCATGGACACCGTGCCGTGCAGGTCGACCATGAGGTCCCGCTCGGCAGAGGTGACATCGTCCAGCACCCGCTGGAGCGCAGCGCCCCCGTCCTCGTCGAGTGTCCCGTTGACGCTGACCAGGACCGTGCCGTAACGCTGGACGTGCGTGGTGATCAATGCGCTCTCCTCCCGCCGGGGCACCGGGGCCCTCGGCCTCCCCATCCTGGCGCGGCGTTCCCCGATGCGGATGCGAGGCACGCTGACGCTCCGGCGCACAACCTGGACCCTGCGGCTGTGCGACCTTGACCGCCGGTTGGCCGGCCTGACGAGGCCTTGGCTTCGCGCCGCGCCGCACCGCAAGTGCGACTGATTGCCCATCATGGTGGTCAACCAGTCCTTGATCCGGCCTGCTCGGCAAGAGGCATGGGATCCCGGGCCTGCGGTAGTGGACCTTCGTCGGTGCCGCGGGGGCGCGGAGTTCCGTAGGGTCGCGTTCGTGAGAACACTGATCACCAAGGCCCGGGTGCCGGCACCGGTACTGTCCGCAGGCCTCTTCATCGGGGCGGTGGCGGCCGTTGGCACAGGTGTCGCCACCCTGTGGTGGGGCGTACCGGCGGCGGTCTGCGCCTTCCTCGCGGGCTGGCAGCCGGGGCGGAACCGGAGCGCGGGGGCGGCCTTGGCCGCAGTGCTCGCGGCCGCTGTTGTGGCTGTGCTGCTGGTGCCGGCGTGGCTGGGCTGGGCGAGCCGGTTCGTCGGGTTGTTGCTCGTGGCGGCGCTGCTGCCGTGGTTCGCGGGCCGGTTCCTGCGCCAGTCCCGCGAACTGGTGCGGGCCGGGTGGGAGCGGGCCGCGCGGCTGGAGCGGGAACAGCATCTGGTCGCCGAGCAGGCCCGGTTGCGCGAGCGGACCCGGATCGCGCAGGACATGCATGACCTCCTCGGCCACGACCTCAGCCTCATCGCCCTGTCCGCGGGGGCACTGAAACTGGCCCCCGGCCTTTCTGAGGACCACAGGGCCACCGCCCGGGACATCCGCGCCAGGGCGGGAGCCGCCGTGGACCGGCTCGGCGAGGTGATCGGTGTCCTGCGCGAGCCGTCGGATCTGGCTCCGGGGTCCGAAATCGGAACTGGGCTCAGCGAACCCGGCGCCGGGCTCACCGAACTCGAACGCCTGGTGGACCGGGCGGCCGCGGCGGGGCTCGACGTCCGGCTGCGTGTGGAAGGCGAAGCGGCTGCAGGTGACGCCCTGCTGGTCGTCGAGCGGGCCGTGCAGCGCGTCGTCCAGGAGGGGCTGACGAACGTTGCCAAGCACGCGCCCGGGCACCAGGCGACCGTCGTCGTCCGGCACGTCGAAGGACGGACCGAGGTCAGTGTGACGGACGAGCCGGTGTCCACCGTGTCTGCGGCCCATCATGACCACGCCGCCCGTCCCGAACACGGGTCCTGGGATTCCGCATCCGGCGAGGGCCACCGCTTCGGGCTCATCGGCCTGGATGAACGCGTCCGACTGGCCGGGGGCACGTTCACATCCGGCCCCGAGCGCGGCGGGTTCGCCGTCCGGGCCAGGCTCCCGCACCGTCCCGGGGCCGTGCCCCCGCCGCGCCGCGCCGAGCCCGATGATCCTGGTGACGTACTGCCTCCCGAGCACCACAGTGCCCGTCGCCGGCTGGGCCGTACCGCCGCCGCGGCCGTCCTGGTGCCGCTGTGCACCACCGCGTTGCTCATCGGCGGGGTGCGGGCGTGGGACACCGTGACGGCACGGCAGTCGGTACTCGCCCCCCAGGACTACGCCCTTCTGCACATCGGCCAGCCACGCGCGGACGTGGCGCCGTACCTGCCCGAGCGCCAGACGACCCGCCGTCCCGCAGCGCCCACGCCCGCACTGCAGGATGCGGCCTGCGAGTTCTACGTACAGACCGGCGACCCCTTCGACGACCGCTCGGGGGACATCTACCGTCTCTGCTTCCGGGCCGGCCGCCTGGTCTCCACCGACACCTACACCGGGAAGGCCGTCCGATGATCCGGATCCTGATCGCCGACGACGAGCCCATGATCCGCGCGGGCGTCCGCGCAGTCCTCGCCACCGACCCCGGCATCACCGTCGTCGCCGAGGCAGCCGATGGCCACCAGGCGGTGGAGCTGGTCCAGCGCCACCGCCCGCAGGTGGCCGTCCTCGACATCCGGATGCCGGGGACCGGCGGTCTGGAAGCCGCCGCCGAGATACGGAGGACCGTCCCCGGAACGGGGATCGTGATGCTGACGACCTTCGGCGAGGACGAGTACATCCTGCGGGCCCTGAGCGAAGGTGCCGCTTGCTTCCTGATCAAGTCCGGCGAGCCGGAGGAGCTGATCACCGGTATCCGGGCGGTTGCCGACGGCGCCGCCTACCTGTCACCGAAGGTCGCGGCACGGGTCGTCGCGCATCTCGCCGCCGGCGGTGCGGGCGCCCAGGCCGGCCGACGTTCCGCGGCCCGCGCCCGCGTCGAGGCACTGACGGCCCG
This sequence comes from Streptomyces sp. NBC_01276, assembly GCF_041435355.1. Lineage (GTDB taxonomy): Bacteria > Actinomycetota > Actinomycetes > Streptomycetales > Streptomycetaceae > Streptomyces. Next base: position 333,202 of record NZ_CP108443.1, on the reverse strand, counting down.
GGAGCGGGACGTGCTCGGCTTCCTCGGCAGCGGGTTCTCCAACGGGCAGATCGCGCGCCGCCTGCGCCTGGCGGAGGGGACGGTGAAGGCCCACGTCAGCTCGATCCTCGCCCGCCTCGGCGTCGACAACCGGGCCGCGGCGGCCGTGGTCGCGCACGAGGCCGGCGTGGTCCCGGTGCCGTCCGACCGGCTGACGTACGAGGAAAGCTGACACCGCCCTTACGGCAGTCGGCAGTACGAGGAGCCACACCGTCGCCACGGCCGTTGCACCGACCGCCGTGCCCGCCAGGACGTCGTGCGGATAGTGCACCCCGACCAGCACCCGCAACAGGGCGGCCGCCCCGGCCACCGGCAGCACCAGGACCGCGAGCCGAGGACGTACCAAGATCACACCAACCGCCAACGCCACTGCCAGGGTGGCGTGGTTGCTGGGGAACGACCAGTCGCCCGGCTCGGGACACGATGCGAGGGCCGAGACCCCTGGCAGGGCCCGGCACGGACGTTCCTCGGCGACGAGGAGTTTGATCGCCTCACTGAGCCCGTAGGCGACGACCGTCCCGGCGGCGGCCACTGCCACCCCGGCCAGGCCCGGCGCGTCTCGGCGGCGAAGGGCGCTCCAGCCGACGCAGGCCATGAGCAGGCCCAGGAGCAGCAAAGTGCCCTCGCTCGCCGCTTCCAGGGCGGTCTCCGCCCAGGCCGGCCCGTCCGCCACGCTCCCGGTCAGCGCCCGGTAGGTCCTCGCCGAGAGGCCCGCTGTGACGTGCACCGGTTCGTCCGTGCCCAGTGTGCCGTCGGGTGCCGGCCAGACCACGGCCGCTGCCCCCGCCCCGGCCGACGCGACCGCCACCGGCAGTCGCCGACCCCACCCGTACCGCTTGATCGATTCCATGCAGCCGACGGTAGGAACACCGCCGGCCGGGGGCCCTGGCCGAAGGACAGCCCGGTACCCCGACGATCGTCAGGGTTGACCGGTACGGGGACACGGGCCCTTTCGGGACCGCGGGCCAACTCGCCGGAGTCGTCGGAGTCGTCGGAGTCGCCGGAGTCGCCGGAGTCGCCGGAGTCGCCGGTCCGGCACCTGTCCCGCGGTACTCGGGCCGGATCAGCGGCAGCACGCGTCGGCCGTACCGCCACCACCGCCCTCCGGCTTCTGCGCCTGTCCTCCCCGTCCTCCCCGTCCGCCCAGGTCGCGGCCCGGGCTCTGCCCAGGCGCCCCATGCTGCGCCAGCGTTCAATGGACGTATGCGACGTAACAGCAAGCGCAGGGCGCTGGCAGTGGCCGCCGGCCTCGCCCTCGCGGCCGGGACCGGTGCCGCCGCCGCACCGTCGCCAAGCCCCGGCGGCCTCGACGTGTCCAGGGCCCTGGACACACTGGACACGCAGGTGAAGGACGGCATACGGCGCACCGGGGTGCCCGGTGTCTCGGTGGCCGTGGTCCACGACGACAAGGTCGTCTACCTCAAGGGCTTCGGTGTCCGCAACACCGAGGCACCTGGCGAGAAGGTCGGCCCGGACACCGTCTTCCAGCTCGCCTCGGTCTCCAAACCGGTGGCCACGACCGTCCTGGCCCAGGCCCTCGGCGCCGACGGCTTCGACGACCCGCTCAAGGGCATCACTCTCAAAGACCCCTGGGTCAGCTCGCACGTGACGGCGGCCGACCTGCTCTCGCACCGCTCGGGCCTGCCCGACCACTCCGGAGACCTCCTGGAGGATCTGGGCTACGACCAGTCGTACATCCTGTCCCACCTGCGCTACGAGCCCCTCAGCCCGTTCCGCACCAGCTACGCGTACACCAACTTCGGCTTCACCGCGGCCGCCGAGGCCGTTGCCAAGGCCAGGGGTGTGCCCTGGGACAAGCTCTCCGACGACCTGCTGTACAAGCCCGCCGGGATGACGCACACCAGCTCCCGCTTCAGCGACTACGAGAAGGCGGCCGACCGCGCCCTCACCCACGTCAAGACCGCCGACGGCACCTGGAAGCCCCTCCACGTCCGCGATGCCGACGCGCAGACCGCGGCCGGCGGCGTCAGCTCGAACGCCCGGGACATGGCCCGCTGGCTGCGCCTCCAGATGGGCGGCGGAAAGATCGACGGCAAGCAGGTCATCAACAGCGCCGGCCTGGCCGAGACCCACATCCCGCACAGCATCAGCCAACCCGCCGCCGAACCGAACGCCCAGCCCGGCTACTACGGCCTGGGCTGGAACGTGCGCTACGACGACCACGGCAGGCTGCGCCTGAGCCACTCCGGCGCCTTCGCACTCGGCACCAACACCAACGTCACCCTGCTCCCCGCCGAGAAGCTCGCCATCGTGGTGCTGACCAACGGCGCCCCCTCGGGCCTCCCCGACACCATCGCCCTGAACTTCTTCGACACCGCCGAGCACGGCAAGCCCACCCGGGACTGGCTGCCCGTGGTGGCCAAGTCCTACGAAGAGCAGCTCAACGAGGGCGGCTCGGACACGGACTACGCCAAGCCGCCCGCCAACCCGAAGCCGGCCCGCTCGGACAGTGCGTACACCGGTACGTACACCAACCCGTTCTACGGGCGGGCCGCCGTCACCGCCGGCCCGGACGGCGGACTGGTCCTGCACCTGGGACCCGAGCCGCAGAACTACCCGCTCACCCACTACGACGGGAACACCTTCAGCTTCGAGACCGCCGGCGAGAACGCGGTCGGACGCACCGGAGTGACCTTCACCGACGGCCGGATGCGCGTGGAGTACCTGGACACCAACGGGCTGGGCACCTTCGAGAAGGCCGCCTAGCGCGTTTCCTTCGGAATTCGGCACGTCTCGCCGACCGGCAAACGCTCCCCGCAACCGATGACCACACCGGCGTCGGCCCGGTTCCCCGCCCGTGAAGGGGACCCTCGTGCGCTCGCGCCGACCGGGGCAGGATCAACCTCCACGCCACTCGCTGTCCCGATGTTCACCGGCGTCGGGCACCGTGCCCCGGTGCTCGGGACCGCGACGCCGGGGTGCACGGCGAGCTGTCCGAGTCCCGCAGGGGTCCCAGCCGTTTCCAGGGGCGCCCTGCCCCGCACCTGGTCCGACGTCCCACGGGAGCGTGTGCGCCCTGCCTACGTGCTGCGCTGGTCGCGGGTGTCCTGGCGGAGCTCTTCGGTCCGCCGGGTGAGGGCGTCGAGGCGTTCGGCGAGGTCGCCGGTCCGGGGCCGCAGGTAGGCCCGGGTCGCGGTCAGGGGGCGCACGAGGCGGGCGGCGTCGTTGTCGGCGAGTGCCAGGTTCAGCTCGCCGACCGCGTCTTCGGCACTGGCGGGCAGGTCGGTGAGGGCGGTGATCTGTCCGGCGAGGCGGCGCAGGTCTGCGGCGTTGTCGCGGGCCCAGGCGGTGACGGTGCGTTCGGCGGCGCGGGTGTCGCGGGTGGCCTGGACACGCTCTTCCCCGGTGGATCCGGGGGTGCCGGGGCGCAGCCGCAGGTAGCGGCGTTCGGCGGCCTGGCGGCTGGCGACCCCGAGGGGGCCGGCGAGGTCGGCCCAGCTCGCGCCCTGTCCGCGGGCGGTTTCGATCAGCCCGCTCTCCCAGCCGGCGAGCTGCTCGCGGACCTCGCGCAGCATCAGCAGGGCCGCCAGGGCCGGGTGCGGGCCCGGGTCGGGAGCGGGTGGCTCCGCGGTGATCGGCATCCGGGCGGAGGATCGCTGCGCGTCCTTCACGGACTGGTCGATGGCTTCCAGTGCCGCGGCGGCGGCGAGGAAGGAAACCGGTACGGCCGGCGTGGGGCCTTCGTTCATGGGACTCTCCGTCGCTTTGTCATCCTCCAGATGACACCCTGCTTGTCATCGTTTCGATGACATGCTACAACGGAAGCACGTTGAAGCGCATTGGCAGTTTCTGCCTGAACCAACTGGAGGTGTTTCGCGATGTTGATGCGCACCGACCCGTTCCGCGAGATGGACCGGATCGTCCAGCAACTGTCGGGTACGTCCGGGACCTGGTCGAAGCCGTCGGTCATGCCGATGGACGCCTACCGCGAGGGCGACGAGTACGTCATCGCCTTCGACCTGCCCGGTGTGAGCACCGAGGCGATCGACATCGACGTCGAGCGGAACATGCTGACCGTGAAGGCGGAGCGCCGCCCGGCAGCCAGGGGCGACTCCGTGAAGGTGGAGCTCTCCGAGCGGCCCCTGGGCGTCTTCTCCCGCCAGATCGTCCTCGCGGACACCCTGGACACCGAGCGCATTCAGGCCGACTACGACGCGGGTGTCCTCACCCTGCGCATCCCGATCGCCGAGCGCGCCAAGCCCCGCAAGGTCAGCATCGGCGCCGGATCCGGCCGCAAGCAGATCTCCGGCTGAACCGTCCCCCCTCAGCCGGTCACGGAGGGCGGGAGAGCCGTTTTCCCCCTCCGGCACCCGCCCTCCGTACCCTTTCCCCCTTCACTCCTTCGCTCCTTCACCCCTTCACCGGAGGTGACGTGATGTCGATACGCAGGGAGTCGTTCCTGGCCCACGTCCAGGAACGCGGCGAGTACGCGACCCCGGAGGAAGCCGACCGGGTCGCCCGCGTCGTCCTGGCTCTGCTCGGCGCACACCTCGTCGGCACGGTTCGGGCCGAGCTCGCCGCCCGCCTCCCGGAGACATACGCCCTGATCCTCTTGAACCCGCTGCAGGCGGCGGAGCCGCTCTCACCGGAGCGGTTCGTCCGTGCGACCGCCGCCTGGATCGAGGGCGCTACCGAGAAGACGGCCCTGTGGGACATCGGCGCCGTCCTGTCCACAGCAGCGGCCACCGCGGGCGATGTCCTCACCCGCGAGGTCCTCCTTCAGCTCCCACACGGCTACGACCTCCTCTTCGGCCACCCCCAGCCCACCTGACCACCCCCGGCCCCGGCCCGGGCCCACCCCGGGCCCGGCCGGACCTTCGCAGAGAAAGGCATGCGAAGCCATGTACGACCAGCCTCGAGCGCACTTTCCCCAGACGTCCATGACGTTCGAGCAGATGCTGGAACGCGTGCGCTATGAAGGCGCCTACCCCACCCGCGAACGCGCCGCGGTAGCCGTCCGCCAGGTCCTCGCCGCCCTCGGCCGCCAGCTGACCGGCGATGAACGCGTCGACCTGGCACGGTGTCTGCCGGTTGAGGCCGCCCTCGCTCTCACCGCCTCGGTACCGGATGGCGAGCCGCTCACGGGCTGGGGTTTCGTCAAGGACCTGGCCGCCCGTACCGGCGCCACCCCGGCGACAGCCCGCTGGGACACCGGCGCCGTTCTCGCCGCTGTCACCCGCCTCACCGGGCCCGACCTCGCCGCCCGCATCGTGCACCGGCTCCCCACCGGCTACGCCCTCCTCTTCGGGCAGGCAGAACTGCGCCGCCCTGAGCCTGCCGCTGCCTGAGGAAGCCGCCACAGCGTGAAGACGGAGCGGGGCCGGCGCCGCGAGAGGGCCCCGGCCCCGCCGACACAGGGGCGCTGAACCTCGGTCCGCGTCCGCCTTGAAGCTGCCGCGTACACCCGAACGCCGGATGGTCCTGACCCGGGGAGGTCAGGACCGGGGCGAGGCCGGCTCGGGCATGGCCTCACAGGTGACGCATCCTCTGTGCGTCGAATACCTCTCGACACCACACATAAAAATCTATGCTCGCCGGAGTAGACATTAGGCAGTGGCGTGGTTATGGTTTCTCACGTAGCTCGAAGAGATCGACGGGCCCGGCAGAGACGAACTGCCAGGCAGCAGGACCGCAGTACCCGCAGTTGCAGTGCGCAGGACGGTGCGGTGACGGAGTTTCGAAGCCAGGGTGGTTGCGGGACGGCGACGGGACTGGTGACCGCACCGGGTGGCCCGCAGTGATCAGGGGCCGCCGCAGCAGTAAGGCAGTCAACGCAGTGGTTGCAGTACCAGCAATAGGCAGTAGCCAGCAGTGAAGTTGAGTGAGCAGTACCTCGGTGAAGGCGTCGGCTGCGGACGCGCGCACCGGGAGGTTCGGCAGTGGGGTTCCAAGCCAGAGCAGACGCAGGATGGGCAACGGGGCTGGCTGCCGAAACGTGGCGCTGGAAGAGGCCACGAGCAGTACGCAACACCGGCAGTACCCGCAGTTCGCAGTATCAGCAGTACGCAGTCCCCCGTTTGGCAAGCAGTTGACCACCGAGGAAAGAACGGAGGAACCAGGCGCCATCAGGATCGCCCGGACGCCACGCGAGTCCGGGTACCGCAGGACATCGATAGTGAGGTGGTCTCCGGTCAAGCAACCGCGATCCCCGCAAACCCGGCGAAGCTCAGGTCGGGCGGACGGATACAGAAGGCCGGCACGCAATCAGGGCCGGCAGATGGTGTAGCAGTTCCTTCGGGGCCCGGGAGCAACATGCTCCCGGGCCCCTCCACGCGTTCCACGAGAGAGGTTCCATGACAGCAGACGACTCGTTCGACCGTCTCGACGACGACGACTTCCCCGCCTACACCATGGGCCGGGCCGCCGAAATGCTCGGCACCACCCAGGGCTTCCTCCGCGCCATCGGCGAAGCCCGCCTCATCACCCCGCTGCGCTCGGCAGGCGGACACCGCCGCTACTCCCGCTACCAGCTCCGCATCGCCGCCCGCGCCCGTGAACTCGTCGACCAGGGCACCCCCATCGAGGCCGCCTGCCGCATCATCATCCTGGAAGACCAGCTCGAAGAGGCCCAGCGCATCAACGCCGAATACCGCAACGCTGCCGGCCCCTCGAACCCGCCGGCCACCACCTGAACGGGCCCCGGCACCCCACCACGGACAGCGATCCGCCTCCCGGCAGGGGACACCAAGAGGCCCATGCTCCTGATCGTCCTCGTCGAGCCCCAACCTGGCCGCATCCGGACCGCGCAGCGGGCGCAGGGCGCCGGCGGCCGGGATCCTGAACGGTTCTCGGGGGGACCCACGGGTCCGGCAGCAGATCTTCCGGTGAGAAGGCCCGGGTGCGCGACGAACCTGGGGTGCGGAGCCTGCTGCAGAGGTCGGTAGGTTCCGTAGTTCCCGGCGAGGGCGTTGGTGGCGGCTTCGGCGACATCGGATCGGGGGCCGGTGGTGCATGCGGTGAGGGGGTCGTGCACTCGCTGCCCCGTCCAGTCGGCCGCGGCGACAGCGGGCCAGGAGTAGATCCCGCCGTGTGGGGACCTGGCTGGCTTCGGCGAAGTTGAGGGCGTAGGTCAGGGTTTCCGGATCCAGGACGAGCCGGAGCATGGCCACGGCCTGCAACGCTCCACCGACAAGCGTCTCGTTACCGGTACTCAGACACCGGCGAGGAGGTGGTGAAGTCCCCTCCGAACGCCGTGGTTTCGCTGGTTCACCTGGCACAGACCCTGCGCTGACCCGCACACACCACCCCTGACCGATCCCGCATCGTCAGGGCAGCCGCGCGCACCCCCACGATCACCTCGGGTATCTCCCCCACATCCCGCCCGGCCCCTACGACAGCACGCTTCGCCTTCCAGCGGACGGCCCCTGACGATGCTCTCCTCTCATGGTCCGGCCAAGGCAAGCCGAAACCCTGTGGAGCCCGCCTGCGTGGCATGGAATGCTCTTGGGTGACTGCTGGACGAAGGGAAGGTCAAAAAGGTGTACGTCCCGTCATCTGCACGAGCTCTCGATGATGACGAGCGTGAGCTCGTAGAGCTGGCACGCCGCACCATAGACGCGCATACCGACGCCGGGCCCGACGAAGACGGGATCCACACGGTCGGCGCCGCGGTCATGGCCGCCGACTACCGGATGTTCGCTGGCGTGAACCTCTACCACTTCACCGGCGGCCCCTGCGCCGAACTCGTGGCTCTGGGAGCTGCGCGGGCCCAGGGCGCCCGCCAGATGCGCTGCATCGTCGCCGTGGGAAACCACGGGCGCGGGGTCATCGGCCCGTGCGGGCGCGATCGGCAGGTCTTCGTGGACTACTACCCCACCATGCGCGTCATCGTGCCCACCCCCGCGGGGCTCAGGTCCGTGCTCGCCGCCGACCTGATGCCGCTGGTTCAGCGATGGACCCCGGAGGCGGGCATGAACGGTCTCGACCCATCGCTCTACGAAGACCCCGAGACGTCCGGTCCCCCGATCATCCGGTTCAACCCCCGCTACCTCGAAGTCGTCCGCTCCGGCGCCAAGACCAAGACCACCCGTTTCCGGGACCCGGCGCAGCTCGGCCCGGCACGGCTGGTGTTCGAGAGCGACCCCGAAGTCGTCCTGGCGGCAGAGGTGACCGGCATCAGGCACTGTCTGGTCAGTGACCTCACCGACGGGGACGCCCAAGCTGAAGGGCTGACGACCGCAGCCGAACTCCGGGAGGCTCTCAAGGGCCACTACCCGGATCTGGCGGGAACCGACGAAGTCGACGTCATCACCTTCCAGATCAACGACAAGAAGGGCGCCGCTTAGGCCGTGGACGCGCCAACGACGGCTGGGCCGCAAGGTCCCGACGAGCACTCGGGAAGCCAAGATCACCCCGCTGCCCTTCGGCTTACCTCGGTGCTGGACCACGAACATTGACGGCATCGGCGTCCGTCGCTTCGGGCAGCCCCGCCCGGAGCGACAGGCCCCTGACGACGGCGGTTTCGCCAGCTGACCGACCGCATTGCTCGGCAGGCCTCCCCTTCTGTCATCACTCTGTGTATTCGCCAGGTGGGGGCACTCCCAACAACAGGTCCCGAGGGCTGGGTACGGCGCCAGGGTCCGGTCGCAGTGCGCCCATGTGCTCGACACCCCCGCCGGGAGAACCGGAGAACTCGTCGCGCTCGCCCAGCTTGCTCGACAGGGTCATAGAGGTGGAACCTCTCTACTGAACTGCTCGGAGGGCGGGGACGGCAAGCCGGCGCTATTTTCACCGTGCCGCCGAACTCGCCAACGCGCTCGCGGTCCTGGGCGCGAGCCGGCCCAGGATGCTCGGTTACGCCGACCACGAGGTGGCCGAATCTTCCCCGCACGGGGATCTTCGGGAACTGACACCCTGAACAGGCGAGCTGAACCCGCGACCCCTCCCTGCCGGGGGCTCATGCCCGGCCGCTCCTCACCGCCCCCCCCTCCAGCAGTCGACGGCGGCTGGAGGGGGCGGTGATCGTGAAGTCGCGTGACGGGTGCTCAGCGCCTCGTCTCGTACCTGGTCAGGATCACGCCGCAGGGAAGCGTCCGCGTCTCCACCAGGTTCAGGTTCACCCAGTTGTCCAGCGTGCTGAAGAACGGCGTGCCGCCGCCCACCAGGACCGGCGCGGTGGCCAGCACGTACTCGTCGACCAGCCCGGCCCGCATGGCCGCCCCGGCGAGCGTCGCGCCGCCGATGTCCATCGGGCCGCCGTCCTCGGCCTTGAGCCGGGTGATCTCGGCGATCGCGTCGCCGGTGACCAGGCGGGTGTTCCAGCCGACCTCGTCGAGCGTCGAGGAGAACACCACCTTCGACATCTCCCGCCAGCGGCGCGCGAACTCGACATGCGCCGGGGTGGCGTTGGGCTGCTGGTCGCCGGTCGGCCAGTAGGAGCTCATCGTCTGCCACAGCTTGCCCCCGTACAGCGACAGGTCGGTCGCCTGCAACTGGTCGGACCAAAACTGGAACAGCTCGTCGCTCGGCACGCTCCAGCCGATGTCGTCGCCGGGCGCGGCGATGTAGCCGTCCAGGGTCAGGTTCATGCCGTAGATCAGTTTCCGCATGGCGCCAGCCTTCCGTGAGTCTGTCTCACGCGCACAGACCGGCGCGCGGGAAGCCCATCGGTGCGCGATCTGAGCTCGTTTGCAGCAGCAGATCGAAGCCGTCCTCCTGGGGTCGTCCCCGCGCGCCTCGCAGGGGGCGCCGCCTCACAGGAAGCGGCGCAGCGGCCGGACCGAGAGTTCCCGGGCGCGCTGGAGCACGGAGCGGCGGCGCCAGCGTCCCGGAGCGATGCGCGTGCTGGCCCGGAGGTCCTCGTCGTAGTGCTCGTCGAGGGTGCGGGTGACGGCCGGGTCCATGACGGCCAGCATGACCTCCTCGTCGTGGTCGAGGGAGCGGCGGTTGAAGTTCGACGAGCCGATGAGCGAGACGACCCCGTCCATCGTCAGGATCTTGGCGTGCATCATCGTCGGCTGGTACTGGTGGATGCGCACCCCGGCGGCGGTGAGCGCCTCGTAGTGGTGCTGCCCCGCCAGTTGGCACACCCGCTTGTCGGTGTGCGGGCCGGGCAGCAGGATCTCGACGGTCACGCCCCGGCGGGCGGTGGCGGACAGCAGCTCGACGAAGTAGTCGTCGGGGGCGAAGTACGCGGTCGCCAGCCGCACGCGCTCCTCCGCCGATTCCAGGACGACCCGCATCAGCGTCTGCATGTCCTGCCACCCGAAGGCGGCCGAGCCGCGCACCACCTGGACGACCGCCGAGCCGGCCGGCTCGTGGCTCACGAAACGGTCGCGGTCGTCGAAGAGTTCGGGATGGCACTCCGCCCAGTTCTGGGCGAACGCCGCGGCGATGCCGTCGACGGCCGGCCCGCGGACCTCGGCGTGCGTGTCGCGCCACTCGTGGGGGTTGCGGGCGTCGCCGCACCACTCCTCGGCTATGCCGACGCCGCCCGTGAAGGCGGTCCGTTCGTCGACGACGAGGACCTTGCGGTGGCAGCGGTGGTTCTGCTTGAGCGGGGAGAGGGAGACGGGTCTGCGGAACCAGGCGACGTCCACCCCGGCCGTGCTCATCCGGTCCAGCAGGTCCTGTTCGATCAGGCGGCTGCCGAAGCCGTCCAGCAACAGCCTCACGCGCACGCCGTTGCCGGCCCGCTCGGCCAGGGCCTCGGCGAACCGGCGGGCGATGTCGCCCTTCCAGTAGACGAAGGTCATCATGTCGACGGTGTGCCGGGCGCCGGAGATGGCGTCGAGCATCGAGGCGAAGATCTCGTCGCCGTTGCGCAACGGACGTACGGAGTTCCCCTCGGTCGCCGCGATGCCGATGAGGCGTTCGAGGCGGCGGCGGATGCGGTGGATGCGCTCCTCGGCCCGGTCGGCGACGTCGGCCGCGGTGGTGACGGTGTCGGTGGTGGTGGTCATGACGTGGCTCCTCGGGCAGGGGTGGACGGGACGGATACGGGCGCGCCGGCGCCGGACTCCCACGGGGGAGGGGCCTGCTGTGCGGTCCAGGCGGCCAGCGCCTCGCCGTCGACGCGGACTATCCCGCAGGTGTCGGCGTACTCGGCGGCGGGCGCGGTGAAGGAACTGGTCGTCACGATGACGGCGACGTCGGCCTCGTGGACCGCGAAGCAGGTTCCGCCGAAGCGCTGGAGGTCCTGCGAGCCGACCCGGTTGTCCTCGGCGTAGTGCTTGCACTGGAGCACGACGCGTCGCCCGTCCGCCGTCGTCGCGAGGACGTCGGCGCCCAGGTCGCCCGCTCCGCCCACCACCTCCACCGGGGTGCAGCCGTCCCGTGCGCACAGGGCGGCCACCGCGTGCTCGAAGCCGTCGGCGTCGACCGCGGCGTGGTCGAGGGCGTCACACCCGACCTCGGGAAGGTCCACGGGCGCCTCCGCGTACCCGACGGGCGGCGGGCCGCCGGGCCGGCGCCGGACGGGCGCGAAGCTCCACTTCGCCAGGAGCGCGCCCAGCAGCAGCACGCCCAGGGCGGCGATCAGCGTCATCGGGAGCCTCACCCCGCCCGCCGGGGCGGCCTTCAGGAAGGCGGCCACGCCTGCGACGGCGGTGCCGAGCAGCCCGAGCGCGAGCACCGCGTCGCGCCCCAGGCCCGTACGCCCCTCGGGTCCGCTGCCGCTTATGGACGCGGGCGCGTCCTCCTCGGGTGTGGTCATACGAGTTCCCCCTCTCGCCCCGGCACACCGCGGTCTGCGCACCGACCGGTGTCGGGGCGCAGACCGCGGCGGACGCCGAAGACCGTTCGACGCCCGTATGGCCGGAATCCCGGATCTCAAACCGGTAGGGGGTCACACCGGTCGGGCTGTCACACCGGGCGGGGATCTCCCTGGGAGTCGGCCGCGCCTTCGAGCGGGACGACGACCTCGATGCGTTTGCCGCCGTGCGCTGCGGGGGTGATCCGCGTGCTCCGCGTGAGGCGGTGTATCAGCGGCCACCCGTAACCGCCCCGGCCCGTCGCCGCATCGGCCGGACGGGCCGGCGGGGACGGGGGAACGGTGCTGACGGCGTCGGTGACGGCGATCCGCAGGCCGGTGCCGCCGGTGCGCGGTGCGCCGGGGCTCGTCCTGGTGTCGCTCGTAGCGGCGTGGTACAGCACCGTTCCCCTCCTCGTGGGAACGAACGCCCTTCAGCCCTCTCGGGACGGGACGATCATGACCGTGCCCTCGGCCACGCTGGGCGCGGTGGCGAAGGCCAGATCTGCACCGGTGAGCTCCAGCAGCCGGGCCAGACGGCTCGGCACGGCCCCCGCCAGGACCACCGGCCGGTCCAACGCGGGCTGCAGCATGACGCTGAGCGCGGTCGAGTCCACGAACGTCACCCCGGCGACGTCCAGGACGAACCGGGCCACACCGGGCGCTGTGGGATCCATCGCGGTCCGCAGACCGGCCACGCTGTCCATGTCGAACTCACCCGCCATCACGACGATGCGTACGTCCCCGTCGGAGCGGGTCTCGACGCGGCTGCGTGCCTCGGCGTCGTACGCGTCCATGCTGCTCACGTCCGTGTTCCCCACTTTTCCGTTCGCATTCCCGAACGATTGCGTCCTGTCACCGGCCCGGCCCCCGGCCGCCTCACCATGCGCGGGGAAGCTTGACCACGGTGACGAAGAAGTCGTCGATCTGCTGGATCGCCCGGATGAACTGGTCGAGGTCCACCGGCTTCGTCACGTAGGCGTTGGCATGCAGCTTGTAGCTGCGCAGGATGTCCTCCTCGGCCGCCGAGGTGGTGAGCACGACCACGGGGATGTGTTTCAGCTCCGGATCCGTCTTGATCCGTTCCAGGACCTGCCGTCCGTCGTACTTGGGCAGGTTCAGGTCGAGCAGGATCAGGTCGGGGCGCGGGGCGTTGACGTGCTCACCGCGGCGGTACAGGAAGTCCAGGGCCTCCAGACCGTCCCGCACGACGTGCAGCACATTGCCGATCTTGTTGTCCTCGAAGGCCTCTCGGGTCATCAACTCGTCGCCCGCGTCGTCCTCGACCAGCAGGACTTCGGCGGGGGTGGCCTGGGGCCGGTCTGCGGGAGTGCTCATCGGGGGGTTCCTTCGGTGGGTACGGGGGCGGGCGGCTCGGCACCGGCGCCGTCCGCCGCGGTCACGGCCGCGCCGGGGGCGGCGGTGTCGGGGGCGGCGGTGTCGGGGGCGGCGGTGTCGGGGGCAGCAGCGGCGGCGGGGGCGGCGACGACGGGCAGGGTGAAGACGATCCGGGTGCCTTCCCGGTGCTCGGTGTCGATCCGGATGCGCCCACCCGCGTGCTCGACGATCTTCTTGCAGAGCGAGAGGCCGATCCCGGTGCCGCCGTAGGTCTCCCTGCCGTGGAGCCGCTGGAAGATGACGAAGACCTTCTCGGCGAACTCGGCCGGGACTCCGATGCCGTTGTCGGTGACGGTGAAGGTGTGGAAGCCCGGCTCCGCGTCGGGGCCGTCGGCCACGGCGACCTCGACGCGCGGAGCGCGGTCGGGCGAGCGGAACTTGACGGCGTTGCCCACCAGGTTCTGCCACAGCATCGTCAGGAGCGTCGGGTCGCCCACCACGTCCGGGAGCCGCTCGGGCCGGGTGATCTCCGCGCCGCTCTCCTCCACGGCGGTGGCCAGGTTGCGCAGCGCGCGGTCCAGGGGGGCGTCCATCGCGACCGTCTCGCGCGCGTCCTGGACCCGGCCCACCCGGGAGAAGGTCAGCAGGTCGTTGATGAGCACCTGCATCCGCTTGGCACCGTCGACGGCGAACCCGATGTACTGGGCGCCGCGCTCGTCGAGCCGGTCCCCGTACCGCTTCTCCAGCAGCTGGCAGAAGGAGGCCACCTTGCGCAGCGGCTCCTGCAGGTCGTGCGAGGCCACGTACGCGAATTGCTCCAGCTCCGCATTGGAGCGGCGCAGCTCCACCGCCTGCGCGTCCAGTTCGGCGGCGATGCGGTCGAGCCGCTCGGCATTGCGCCGCGAGGCCTTCAGTTCGGCCACGGTCCGGTGCCGCATGGCCTCCACCGCACGGGCCAGGGCCCGCAGATCGGAGGGGCCGCGCAGAGGGATCTCCTCCTCGAAGGCCCCGTACGCGACGCGCTGGGAGGCCGTGCGCACCAGGGCCAGCGGCCGCAGCACGCCCACGTGGAGCAGGACGGCGAGGGCGGAGCTGGCCAGCAGGAAGGCCACGACGATCGCCAGCAGGATGTGGTCGCGCTGAGAGCGTGCTTCGCCGAAGGTGGTGCGGGCGTCGGCCTGGATGCGGTCCAGATGTGCCTGCTGGGCGGTGATCCGGCGGCGGACCTCGTCGAAGCGGTCCTTGCCGGACTGGAGGGACGGCGGGGCGGAGCCGCTCTCCACGGAGGCGATGGCGGGGGTCGCGAACTGCTCGCGCCAGGTCCGGGCGGCTTCCTGCACGGCGGCCAGGTCGGCACGTACGCCGTCGTGGTCCCCGTCGGGGACCGTCGCCAGGCGCCGGGCGGCCTCGGTCTCGTTGGCCAGACCGCGCTCGTACGGCTCCAGCAGCGCGGGCTCGTGGGCCAGCAGGTAGCCGCGGACCCCGGTCTCCTGGTCCAGCAGGGCCGTCTCCAGCCGCAGGGCGTCGCCCTGAGCGGGCAGGATCCCGTCGACGAGCCGGTTGCCGGCCGTCGTGGTGTGGGACAGGAGGGCCGCGCCGAGCGCGCCCGTGCCGACGACCATGAGGGCGAGCACGACCAGCACGCTGGTCAGCCAGACCTGGAGGCTCGGCCCGTGGCGCTCCGGGGCCCGTCCGCCGGGGGTTTCGGGGGGCTGTGCGGGAGAGGTCACGTGGAGGAGTTCCATTCGAGGTGGAGAACGGCGACGTCGTCGGCCAGGCCGCCCCAGTCCGCGGCGAGGCCCTGCGCCGTCTGGATGAGGGTGTCGACGAACGGTTCCGCGGGCAGGTCGGCGTGCTTGCGGGCGATCTCCAGCAGGCCCGTCTCGTCGAGGCGGTCGGAGCCGGGGCCGATGCGCCCCTCGATCAAGCCGTCCGTGAAGAGCATCACGGCGCCGCCCGCCTCCACGGGCACCTCGGTGACGGGCCAGCCGGGGCCCCAGCCCGGCAGTATGCCCAGGGCGGGCCCTCCCGGCACGGTGCGCAGCTCCACGCCGGCCGCGGACCGGACGAGGAATCCGGGGTGCCCGGCGCGCTGGACGGAGACGGCGTGGGTACCGGCGGGACGGGCCAGGCAGACGAGGGTGGCGAAGATCTCGGGGCTGGAGCGTTCCGCCAGCAGGATCCGCTCCAGGAGCCCGAGCAGTTCGGCGCCGCGGGCGCCGGCCATGACGAACGAGCGCCAGGCCACGCGCAGGCACACGCCGAGCGCCGCTTCGCTGGGGCCATGGCCGGACACGTCGCCGACGACGGCGTGCGTGGCCCCGTCGGGGGTCTGGACGACGTCGTAGAAGTCCCCGCCGAGCAGCGTCTGGGCGCGTCCGGGCTGGTAGCGGGCGCAGACGGTGACGGCGTCGGCCGCGTCGTCGAGCAGCAGCGGCGTGGGGAGCAGGCCGCGTTCGAGGCGCGCGTTCTCCTCGGCGCGCAGTTTGCCCGCCTGGAGGGCGACGGCCGCCAGCTCGGTGCGCTTGCGCTGGATCGCGTAGCGGATGGCCCGCATGAAGACGTCGGCCTCGACGCGGCCCTTGACCAGGTAGTCCTGGGCGCCGGCGGCGACCGCGGTCAGTCCCGCCCGCTCCTCCGACAGGCCCGTCAGGACGACGACCGCGGCCTCGGCCGACACGGCGAGGACCTTCTTCAGCCCGTCCAGGCCCTGGGCGTCGGGCAGGTGCAGGTCCAGCAGGACGCACTCGGGGGCCTCGGCCTCCAGCAGGCACAGGGCGTCGGCGAGGGAGCGGGCCCGGCCGAGGCGGACCTCGACCCCGCTGTCCTCCACGAGTTCCTCGACGAGCACGGCGTCACCCTCGTCGTCCTCGATGAGCAGGACGTACGGGGGCCGGCCGTTCCACAGCGCCAGCGAGTCGTCCGGTCTCCCGGAGGACTCCTGCCGGGGCTCGACCACCGGCGGCTGCGGTGTGCGGGCGGCCGGGGGGTGGGTCCCGAGCCCGGGAATGCTCACCATGGCGTCGCGTCTGTCCCTTCTCATCTCGGACGGCGGACGCCCGACGGACGCGTGGTTGCGTCGGACAAGCCTAGAGTGATCATTTGCCGTTGGGCAATATTTTATGAACTCAATGATTCTGTCATCCCGTGGACGGGCCCGGAACCACCCCCATGGACCGGAGGCGGCCGCCGCGGCCCCCGGACGTCAGGCGCTGTCGGGGACGGAGGCCCGGACCGCCGGTGCGGAGCAGTCCGCGGCCGCGGGCGGGGCGCCGGCCGGGTACCCGCCCGCGGCCGCCTCCCGGAACGCCTCCAGGCCCGCCACCAGCGCGTCCACCGCCTCGGGGGTCATCCGCCCGAGCACCGCCGACAGCTCGCGCACCCGGATCGCCCGCCGCTCCTCCAGGAGTGCCCGCCCCTGCGGTGTGAGCCGTACCTCCACCTCACGGCGCCGGGCCGGATGGGGTGACCTGGTCAGCAGCCCCATGGCCTCCAGCCGGTCGCAGAGCCGGGAGACCGACGGCGGGCGGGAGCCGAGCACATCGCCCAGGGTCCGCAGGTTGACGCCCTCGGCGCCCTCCACGGCGAGCAGCGCCCGCAGCTGCGACGGCGATACGGCCGGTTCCACACCGTCCTGGCCCCTGGCCTGCAGTACCGCGAGGAGGTCCACCGCGGCTGCGAGGGCAGCGGCCGGGTCCTCGTGGGCGCCGGAGCGGCCGGGACGGGGCATGTCACCACTGTGCCACCGTCCGGCGCCGTAGGCCCTGTGCGCCCGGTCGCCGCTACCGCTCGCCGTCGGCCCCCGTACCGGGCCGGCCGTGCCAGTCCAGGCACACGACCAACGCGTCGTCGGTGGCGTCCACGCCGCCCCGGTACCCCGGCAGCTCCTCCAGGAGGGCCCGCGGCACCTGCGAGGGCGGCAGCAGCCGCGTGTTCATGATGGCCCGGGTCAAGGCGTGCAGGCCGTACCGCTCGCCCACGGGGGAGAGTACGTCGTAGACGCCGTCGCTCAGGAAGAACAGCCGGTCCCCGGGCAGCACCTGGAAGCGCTGGGAGGTGTAGACGGTGTCCTCGAACATGCCGAGCGGCAGCTGCGCCTCCAGCCCGAACGGCTCCACCGTGCCCCCGCGCAGCCGCCAGACCCGGGGCGATCCGGCGTCGATGACCTCGACCTCGCCGGTGTCCAGGTCGAAGCGGAGCAGCAGCGTCGCCAGGTGCAGCCGCCCCTGGTACTGGCCGTAGAGGGCCTGGTCCGCCAGTGCCGCCTGATCGGCGAGGCCGAGGCCGGCCCGCCGGGCGTTGCGCAGCGCGCTGATGGCGAGGCTGGTCAGCAGCGCCGCGTCGATGCCCTCGCCCATGCCGTTGTTGACGGTCAGCGTCAGATGGTCGGCGGAGGCCGACCAGTCGAAGCTGTCGCCGAAGATGGCGTACGCGGGCTCCAGTTGGGCCCCGAGGTCGTACTCGGGCCGGGAGCACGAGCGCCCCGGCAGCAGCTGCCACTGCATCTCGGCGGCGAGGGTCAGCCTCTTGGCCCGGCGCGCCTGCAGGAAGAAGTCGGTGTCGCGGTCGGCGACGAGGATCTCGTGGGCCAGCGCGTCGGCGATGTCCTGCAGCGGGCCGATGTGGCTCCCCACCGGCACTCCGGCCGGGTAGCGCACGCTCAGGACCCCGAGCCGTTCACCCCGCACGGTCACCGGCAGGTGCACGGTGACCCCGCCCTCCCCCGGGACCACGTGCGCGTCCTGGGCGCCGAAGGCCCTGCCCTCGGCGGTGTTGTACGCCGACACCGACTCGGCGGTGAACGGCTGTGCCGTGACGGGCTGGAGCCGCGCCGCGGCGTAGTCCGCGATCAGCAGTTCGGCGCCGGCCGCCCCGTGGTCGCGGGCCAGGAGCCCCCGCACCTCCTCGAACAGCGCGTGCGGGGCGGCGGCGCGCAACACGCGCTCGACGTTCCCGCCACTCCCCCCACTCCCGCCACTCCCGACGTCCCCGACACCCTCGCCACGTACGCCTTCACTCACCGGCCCCGTACCTGTCTCTCTCACAACTGCCAAGATGGGGGACGACGAAGCCGCCGGTCCGCCGGGGAAGGGCTGCGCGTACGTCCGGTAGGGAGTGTCACATGAGTCAGCGGTCGATCGGCTCCCCGCGGCCACCCGCCGTGTCGGCGGTGCCGGAGATGAGCGAGCTGATCGAGCTGCTGGAGGTGGTCTGGGAGCGGGGCCGGGACACGGCCAGCGCCGCGCCCGTCTCCTCCGCGCAGGCCCGGGTGCTGTTCCTCGTCGAGGCGAACGACCAGCTGAACCTCCGCGAGCTCGGCAGGCTGCTGGAGGCGGCCCCGCCGTCCGTCACCCGGCTGTGCGACCGGCTGCAGGCCGTGGGCTTCCTCGAACGGCACCCCGGGGCCGACGACCGCCGCGAGGTGCTGCTCGGGCTGACGGCGGCAGGCCGGACGTACCTCGAACGACTGCGGGCCCGCAGGCAGGAGGTGCTGGCCGAGGCGATGGCCGCGATGCCGGAAGCCTCCCGGGCCGCCCTGGCGACGGGCCTCGCCGACTTCTGCGCGGCGGTCGCGAAGCCGCTGCGGCTGCCGTCCCCGGACTCCTTCAGCACCAGGACGGCCTGACGCGGGCGGGGGTGCGCAAGCCGGGCGGGCCACGGCACACCGCCCGTCGCGCCGTCCCGAGGAGGGAACCCGCATGAACATGGTCTTGGCCGCCCGGGTCATCGAGCGGAGTGGCCCCGCTCCGTTCCACGTCGTGCCCGTACCGGAAGAGCAGTCCGCAGACGTGCGGCAGGCGGCGGCGATGGCCGGGTACGGCTGAACCGTTCCTGACCCAGACCCCCGACGGGCCGGATGCAGCCCGGTCTCCCCAGGGCGGCGCGCGACGATCCGGGATCCCACCCCTGCTCCTCCGGTCGTTCCGGCTCGGCTGGGGTGAGCTCCTCACCACTCCGGAGGGCCCCCACATCCGGGTGGCCCCTCCCCTCACCCCCTCTGCGGGGGGCGCCGCCGGGGTGAGGCGGCGGGTCCCCGGCGGCGCGGCAGCACGACGGAGCAGGTGGTGTCCTCCGGCCGACTGCGGATGCCGGTTACGCCCCTCACCGCGCTTCCCCAGGTGGCTCCGCTGACTGTCCCGACCGTACTCGTGCCCGGCAGGCTACTGGATGCTCCAGCGGTGCGGATGCTCGGGATTGTCGGGGCAGCCGAATACGTTGAGCTCGCCCCAGCGGCCCACTGTGACCTCCGTGGGGCCGGCGCACCGGGGAGCGGGATGGTTCCGGTCCTCCTGCGGTTTCCAGCTGCCGCTGCCACCGTCCCACTCCGAGCTGTCGATGGTCAGCAGCAGGTGCATCGGTGCCGTGCAGGTCAGGCAGTCCATGGGACACGGGTCGGTCGCGTGCCAGGAGGCGAAGCCGCCCACGCGCCAGCCGGGCGGGATGGACAGGTCGTACTGGTAGCCGGGCGGCTCTGCCGTACTCCCGTCAGTCGTCTGCCCGGCTTCCTCTTCAAGGGTTTCCTCCCAGGCGTCGATCCGTGCGCACAGTTCCTCGGGCAGGACTCCGGCAAACGGATAGGTGACCACCTGCTCCGGGTGCAGCACACAGGGCTCGGGCACGAAGCCGTCGGCCCCGACGACCAACGGCTGCGGCGGCGCGGTCAACACCTCACCGACTTCCCACGACCGCCGCCAGCGCAGGTGCAGCTCCAGGTCGTACCGGCCCGGGCCGTGCGCGTTGAAGGGGCACCAGAACACTTGAAGCAGATCGCAGTCGCCCGGCCCCGCCGGCAGGTCGGGCACCTCCCGCCGGTACAGCTGCGCAAGGCCGATCATCGGCAGCGGGTCGGTCTCGGACGCCCCGGGGATCCGGTGCTCCCGGTCCAGCTCGCCCAGGAGCTCCCGCTCCTCGTCCGTCGGGCCGGGAGCCTGCTCGCGGGACCACGCGGAAGCCAGAACCTGCCGATAGCGGCGGATGTCGGCCGGGCGCCGCCCGCGCCCACGCCCGTGGGCCTCGCCGCACACCGGCCACGGCTCGTCCGCCGGCCACAGCATCGGACCGCCCACGGAACTGGCCGACAACTCTGGTCTGCCCGGCCGCGGGTGCAGTCGAGTCGTCGTCCCCCGAAAGGCGGCCAGTTCAGGGAAGAGCGCCTCGACGTCGAGGGGGCGCGGGGGCGTGGTCCTCGTCATGAAGGCGACCCTAGACACCTGACAGCACCGGTCCGCGAGCACCCCCGGCGGCTACCCGCATGCCGCTCCCAGACGGGTGGTGAACCGGCCGTCGGGCAGTTTCCGTGGCCGGCCACGGTCAGTCAGTGTGACCAGCCTCCCGCGCAGCGGTTCCAGCGTGGACCGTACGCCTGGTATCGCCGGAGGTCGCGCCGCCGCTACATCAGGAGGGCCTGGATCCGCTGCCGCGATGGGCACCATGCCGGCGGTGGCGGTGCGCGATGTCCGTGGCGTCGGCCACCTGGACGGGGTAGAGGTCTCGCCCGGATTGCCCGGCCCCTGATGCGGGCGGGCGAGCGGCGGGCCCGGCGTCTTCTTCCACCCGTTCACCGGAGCCGGTGGCCCACCTGAGGCAGTCACTCCCCGGCCCGGCGCCCCACGCGCTCGGCGCCGTACCCGGCCTCCGGTGGTCCACCTGGTGCTCGCCCTTGGTGCAGCCCGCGAAGGGGGCGTCGGAGGGCCGGAGTTCGCACCTGCACGGGCCGAGGTGGTCGCGGTGCCAGACCCTCGCCCAACAGTGGGCCCGCCTCGGGTGGTGGACGCCGAGGCGGCCTGAAAATGCTGGTGGCCTGCCCCGGCCGTCGTCGTCACGCCCGGAAACGTCAACGATTCCACCGTCTTCGACGAGATCATGGACGTCTTGAGGGTGCCCCGGGGCGGCGCTGGACGGCCTCGCCGCAGGCCCGAGACGGTCATCGCGGACAAGGCGGCACGGACAGGCCGACGGCAGGCCGCCGGCCTTCGACCGAGAGCTCTACAGGGCCCGCAACGTGGTCGAACGCTGCTTCAACCGCCTCCAGCAATTTCGCGCGCGATCGCCACCCGCTTCGACAAACTGGCCACCCGCCACGAGGCCGGAGTCCACCTCGCCTCACTGATCCTCCGGCTCCGCGAACCCGCCCACGACGTGTCAGACAGAACCCAGGAGGGACTCGACCGGTGGCGGCGGTGCCCGAGCCACCACCGGTCGTGTCGAAGCCCGCAAGGAGAAGCCGTGTCCTCACCCCTTCCCGCCCCTGTCAACTCCCTCGCCGCCCTATCCGCACGGGGCCTGCGGTACCAGGTGGCCGGTCGGACCATCCTCGATGAACTGGACCTCGCCATACCGCCCGGCACGAGTGTGGCCATCACGGGACCCAGCGGATGCGGCAAGTCCACCCTGCTGAACTGCCTCGCCGGAATCGCCCTCCCCAGCGCCGGCACCGTTACCATCGCGGGCCACGACATCACCGCCGCCTCCCCCTCCCGCCGGGCCGCACTGCGGCTGGCCCACATCGGGATGGTCTACCAGTTCGGCGAGCTGTTACCCGAGCTGACCGCGCTGGAGAACGTGGCCCTGCCCGGCCTCATGTCCTCGGCGCGGCCCCGCGAGGTGTACGGGCGGGCGGAGGAGTTGCTCGATGAGCTCGGCATCGCCGGTCTGCGGACGTCTCCGACCGCCACCCTCTCCGGCGGTGAGCGGCAACGGCTGGCCGTGGCCAGAGCGCTCATCGGCTCCCCGGACGTGATCCTCGCCGACGAGCCCACCGGAGCCCTTGACGGCAAAGCCGCCGGAGCCGTCGCCGAGCTGCTGTTCGCCCTGCCCGCACAGCGACAGTGCGCCCTGGCCGTCGTCACCCACGCCCCGGCGGTGGCCGAACGCGCGGACACCGTACTGACCCTTGCCAACGGGAAGCTGGCGGGTGCCCGGTGAAGTCCGCGAGCCGCACACGCACGCGTCTCCTGTGGACGCTGGGATTGCGCATGGCCCGCACCCGGGGCGGACCGACCCACCGTGCCGCTCTCATCCTCGGCGCGCTGCTCACTTTGGTCACCGTATGGGGCGTGGTGGCCGCGCACACCGTCCACGACCGGCGGGATGCGCGCATGACCGCCCGCAACCCGGTCCCCGTCGCGGCGGAGGCCGCCCGGGCCCGCTGGTGGGAACGTCCTGACGAGCTGGGCGAACGCGTGGTCTCCGTGGTGTACGTACGGCCCCTGGACCCCACGGTCGAACCGCCTCCCGGTCTCCCGCGCTGGCCCGAGCCCGGCGAGGCCTTCCCGTCCCCTGCCCTCGCGGAGGCCGCTCCGGACCGGTACGGGCGCCAGGCCGGCGTGATCTCCCACGCGGGTCTGGCCGACGGTGCCGAGCTGGTGGCGTACGTCAACCCGGCCGTGCACGGATTCTTCGACGAGGTCGGCGAACCCGCCTCCTTCATCTCCGGATTCGGCAGCCGCCGGCACCACATGTTCTTCGTGAACTCCCACCAGTTCGACCGGGACATCGCCGAACTCGACCTGATCGTGGCGCTGATCGCCGGGGTGCCCGTCGTGGCCCTCGCACTGGTGGCGGCCCGCAGCCGCTCCGAGGTGCGCGAACGGCGCCTCCTGCTCCTCGACGCGCTCGGGATCCCGTTACGGGGCCGGGCCATCGTGGTGGCGGCGGAGGCCGCACGGCCACTCGGGTGGGGGATCCTGGGCGGGTGCGTGCCGACGCTGACGGTCTCGGTGACCTCGCTGGTGCTGCCGTTCACCGGCTACCCGGTGTGGGTGCAGGACCTGCGGGCCGCACTGGTGTGGCTGCCGTTGTGCGCGGCCGCCACGTTCGCCGTGCTGCTCGGGGTCAGCGTGGCCGGCTGCCTCGTCCGCCGCCGGCGCGAGGGGACGGCCCCCGCCCGCCCGGCCGCGGCCGGAGGTGGCCGGTGGCCGGTGGTGGTGTTCGTCTGCGCCGTCGTGGTGGCGGGGTGGGGGTCGGAGCACCGGCATACCGCGGGGAAGCTCGCCTTCGCGGTCGGAGCCATGGTCGCGCTGATCGTCCTCCCGTACGCCACAGCCCGGCTGACGCGCCTCATCGGCGCGCGCCTCGCCCGCAGCGGTGGCAGGAGCGGGGACGTGGCGCGGATCGTCGCCGGACGGTGGCTCGCGGCCCGGCCGCAGGCGCTGGCCCGGCTCAGCGCTGCTCTGGTCGTCGGCCTCGGCATCATCGTCATCGGCCAGGTCATCACCACCCAGTTCGCCGAACCCGCCGAAGCCGCCCGGGCCCGCCACGACGCCGCGGGCGCCGGGCTGATCCAGGTCAGGTCCCGCAACATCCCCGCCACCGCCGACGGGTTCGTCGCGGCCGTCGGCGCCGACCGGGTGGTGCGGTTCTCACCCGACCCGAGTGGGTCCGGGTTACGACTGACCGGCACCTGCCGGAGCCTGGCCGCGCTCGGCACCGTCACGGCCTGTCCGGACCGGCCCGTCAGCATGGAGCGGGTGTTCGGCGGGCTGTCGCCGCCGGGCCGGGACGTGCTCGCATCACGGGACATGCTGCCCGCCCCGCCGGTCGCGGTGTGCGCGTGCGGCGCTCCCGTGGAAGGGGACAAGGCCCTGTTCGGGTTCATCGTCGTCAACCGCGACGGCGCGGCGGGCTTGGACGCGGTCGAACGGGCCGCGTACCGGCACCTGATCGGCCCCATGACCACGCAGCCGGGCCAGTCCTGGTACCTGGGGTCGGCTGCCCAGGCGGCACAGGTGCGCTGGCTGCTGGACGTCGGGCTCCTCGGCATCGCGGCGCTGGCCGCCGCGGGTGCCCTCGGAGCGGCGGGCGTGTTCATCGAACAGTCGCAGGCGCTCGGTCCCTTGGCCGTCTACCAGACCGGACGGGCCTTCTACCAGCGGATCGCCCTGTACACCCTCGCCCTGCCGCTGATGGCCGTCGGAGTCGTCGGAGTGGGTGTGGCGGCCCTTCTGGGTGGCTTGGTGATCAACCTGGGCAAGGGCGGCTGGATGTCCCCGGGACTGCTCGGCGCCGGACTCACCGCAGTGGCCGTCTCCGGAGTGGCCGTGGCCTTGACGTGCGGGCGCACCGCTGCGGCCCATGCCGCCTCCTGGGCGCCCCAGGCCGACTGAGGCGCAACCCGGCCTCCAACATCCGGCGGGGCCTCCGTCCCGGAGCGACAGGACGGGACCGGGCCCCGAACAGCGCGACCGGAGGGCCGGCACCACCACCAGGTGGCACCGGTCCTCCGGGCATGCTGACGCCCCGCCCAGCCCTCATGGCGTCGAAGCCTCAGCGCTGTCTGACGTGCCATGCTCCGACTGGGCTCGCCGGGTTTTGGTTTCGCGGTAGCAGTACGTCGCGACCGTCAGGACAGACACCGCGTGATAGAGCAGCTGGAGAGTGTAGGGGCGGTCGTACAGGACGCCGTCGAGCCAGCGGTTCCCGTTCCACGAGCCCTGTTTCTTGATCACATCCACCACGAGGCCCACCGCGATGACCGCCGAGGCCGCGTACCCCGTCCCGCGCGTCAGCCTTTTGGAACGCGATGTGAGTACAACCGTCAGCACCAAGGTGAGCGTCATGACGACGTACACGCCAAGTCTGGTCTCCATAATGCTCAGCCAGTTGTAGAGCAGGAACAGGATTGCCGGCAGGACGAACCGCGTCGCGATGTCCACGCCCCCATGCCATACGCGACGGCGTGTCAGGGAATTCGCGGATGCCGCACCCGGCTGCGGGAGGACCTCGTTCGCGCCGGGGGTGGAGACCACCGGTGGCAGCGGAGTCGTGGCGGGCGCTGTGGGCAGGTGGGTGCGGTCGGCCGCCGGCGGCGCGGGCTCGGGTGCGTGGTCGAGTTGTCGCAGCGCCCGGGAAAGGCCGGCGGCGTCCGGGTACCGCTGGTTCGGGTCTTTCTGCAGCAGGGTCAGCAAAAGGCCGTCCCAGGCGGGTGGGATGTCGGTGGCGACCGCACTGGGTGCGGGCGGTTCCTGGGTGAGGTGTGCCGAGAGGTAGCCCACCGTGTCCGGAGCCCGGAACGGCAGCCGGCCCGTGGTCAGCTCGAACAGCAGACAGCCGAGCCCGTACAGGTCGCTGCGCGGCTCCGGGAATCCACGTGCCTGCTCGGGCGCCATGTACGCAGGCGTGCCCACGATGAAGCCCGTCCGGGTGAGACGGTCCACGGTCGCGTAGGGGTCGGCCGCCCTCGCGATACCGAAATCGAGGACCTTCACCAGGCCGGAGGCGGTAATGAGGATGTTGGACGGCTTGATGTCCCGGTGCATGACTCGCACGTCGTGCGCGGCGGCCAGCGCGTCGCATATCTGCGCGCCCCATCGACTCGCGTCCGGCAAGGGGACGGCGCCTCGGCGCAGCACGGTGTCCAGCCCCTCGCCCCGGATCAGCTCCATCACCAGGAACGGTGCCTTGTCGTCCCCGGCGCCGGTCTCGCCGAGGTCGTGGATGGTCACGATGTTGGGATGCTGCAACTGGGCGGTGATCCGTGCCTCGCGCAGGAACCTGGCGCGTGCCTCGTTGCCGCGGCCTCCGCCGCCGGCGAGCAGGGAGATCACCTTGACCGCGACGGGCCGGCCCAGCGTCTCGTCGTGTGCCTCCCATACGTGCCCCATCCCGCCCTCGCCGAGCTGTCGCACCAATCGGTAGCGACCTCCGAGAAGTTCGTCTCGCACTGCCGTGCCTCCTCGTCTCGCACATTGCGGTCCCCGACGAACCGGCCCGATGCCGATCATGCGGGGCCCGCGAAAGCGATGCCCCGATACCCGGAAACCTGCCAGAGGGACTGGGTGTGCACCAGGCTGTTCCCAGCGGACCGGCCGCCGTGACACGGCTGTGACCGGAAGTGTGGCCTCCGCCATGGCCCGGCACCCGTGTTCCTGATGGGGTGGCGTGATGCCCAAGACCAATGCCCTTCTTCCGGTGCTCACCGCGCTCCTGCTGCTCACGGCGTGCGGCGCCCCGGGGTCCGGGACCGGCGTCACGGCCCCGCGCGTGGACGGCGTGCGGATCACCTCGGTGACCGTTCCCTCCGCCGTGCCCACCCCCGGCTCCGACGGGTCGGGCGTCGTCCACGCCGATCCCCTCCCCGGCGACGGCTCCGGAATCTCGGCCGCGTACGAGGTCACCAACAACGGCACCGAGGCGCTGGCCTACACGATCCTCTTCGACTTCACCACCGAGGCCGGCGAGGTCATGGCCAACACCCGCGAGACCGTACGCTCGGTCGGCCCCGGAGCGACCGTGCGCGGCACGGTCCGGCTGAAGGCTTCCACCCCCGGATCGTCCCGGGTGACCCGCGTCAAGGTCTCCCACGTGACGAAGGTGCCCGCCGCCGAGGCACCGTCCGCATCCGGCGAGTGTCCGCCCTCCGGCATCCGCATCACCGCCGACGACGGCGACGCCGCGATGGGGCTGCGCGTGGTCGGCCTGCACCTGGAGAACTGCGGCAACGGCGACTACGCGCTCGACGGCTACCCCCTCCTGGAACTGCTGGACCAGGACCGGTCACCCGTCCAAGGGGTCCGGATCGTGGAGGGAAGCGGCGGCATCAGCACCGGTACCGGATTCGACGAGCCGGCCCGTCCTTTGGTGCTGAAGCCGGGTGAGAGTGCCCTGTCCGGGCTCATGTGGCGCAACACCACTGAATCCGGCGATGCCGTCAGCATCCCGTACGTCAGGGTGCGGGCCGTCCAAGGCGCCGATCCGGTGACCGTGACACCCCATCTCGATCTCGGCACGACCGGCCTGCTGGCCGTCCGCGCCTGGACCCGCCCGTCGAGGTAGGGCCCCGTCCGGAATCGGCTCCGGCTCCGGCTCCGGCTCCGGGAAGGCCAGACCCTCTATTCGGAGAAGGTGTAGTAGAGCGCGTCGCTGTAGAAGGACCCGAAGTGTTCCTGCCAGTCGGCTCGGACCGAGGCGAGCCATTCGTCGTTCTCGCCGGCGATCGCCGCCTCGGCCTGGGCGACGGCGGCGGGGATGTCGGTGGAGACCAGGCGCTGCACCGCCGCCACCGGGTCGTCGGCCGTGATGGAGATCATTTCCCCGGTCTCCAGGATGAAGTGCCCCGCCCGCTGCTTGTCGAGGTGGGCCCTGGTCTCGTCCACGCGCCGGGAGAACTGGTCGTCGTCCTCAAGCCCCCGCCCGACCGCGTTCAGGAGGTCGCGGAGCAGGGCCGCACCCTTGTCGTAGTCCGCGGCGATACCGATCCGCGGGTTCCAGATCATGGAGGGGACGATCGTCGTGCCGTACCCGGCCATGAGCTTGTGGGCGAGCGGGACAGCCCAGTTGTGCTCGGATATGCACCGGATCGCCTGGGGGATCTCGTCGTCGGTCGGCACCGAATCGGCAGAGTAGAGGTATGAACGGTTTGCCATGTCGGCCACGCTAACACCGGGGTCCGACAGCCCCGGTGCCGTCGGCCCCGCCGTACCGCCGGCCTGGACGCCCCCCTTGAATGCCTTCGTCAACTGCGCCCGTGCGAAAGGGATGTGACTGGGCAGGGAGGCATCGCCTGGTGGCGGAATCCCAGTGGGGTGAGGCAGATGGGCCGACGGCACACGGGCGCGGAGACATTGGTGCGGCGGGGCGCCGACGGGCCGTTGTACGTGGCCGCGCAGGACGACCGCGATGCTCCGCGACACGGGGCGGACGTTCATCTGCAGGCAGAGCGCGGCGAGGTAGCCCGGACGCCGGAGGGGGACGGCCCCGGTGCGTTGGGACGGGGAGACGATGCGCGTGGTCGCCGGCATCCTGCGCGGGCAGGCGTGTGGCCTCAAGAAGACATCGCTGCGCGGTCGGCCTCGCTGCGGAGAACACAGAATTCATTGCCTTCAGGGTCCGCGAGGACGGCCCAGCCGGCGCCATCGGGTTCCCGGCGATCGGCGACGAGGGTGGCACCGAGGTTCAGCAGCCGCTCGACCTCCTCCTCGCGCGAGGTCTTGGGGCGCAGGCACAGGTGGATCCGGTTCTTGACCGTCTTCGGTTCCGGCACCTGATTGAAGTACAGCAGCGGGCCCTCCGGCAGCATCACCTCAGTCTCCAGGTCACCCGGTTTGCTCTCCGGATGCAGCGGACAGCCGAGCGCCTCGCTCCAGAACCGAGCCAGCTCATAGGCATCCACACAGTCAACCGCGACGTTCTGCACTACCGAAACCATGCAGGGGATCCTGCCTGAAGCCCCGTCCGGTCAGCAAAGTGCAGTACGGGGCTTCGAGGATCAGCCGTTCACCGGTGTCTTCCGTCACCCCGCTCTCCGGCGAGACGGTCAGGCAGCAGACGAGGATGCCGCCGTGCCAGACGGAAGGCCGGCCGGTCGGCCACACTGTGCATCGCGTGGAGCAGCAACGGCCGTGCGGTCGCAGGCGAGGTCCAGCTCCGGGGGCGAAGGCCGCCTGGGACGTCGGCCGGTCCCGGTTGCGCCGGGACCAGCCGTGGTCAACGCAGGCGGGGCCTGTTCTTCGCGTCGGACAGCGGGCGTGCGGTCCTGGCGAGGCCTGCGGAACTCTGCCGGCCGATGCCGCTACTTGAGCTCGATCACCAGCTCGAAGTCGTCGCCCTCCCGCCAGCCCGAGGTGATCATCCCGCTGGGATGCTTGTCATCCCCCCAGGCGTAGAAGTGCTCCCAGGTGACCTTGTCGCCGTACCAGTGGTTGTAATCCGTCCTTGCGTACGCCTGGACGGATTTGCCGTCGTGCTTGGTGTCCCACAGCTGGAGCGTGCCGTTGACCTGCGGCTTGCCCTTCTCCGTCCGGGTGCACTCCCGGTACTTGGCGCGGCCCCCGGTGATGTTGATCTGCTTCCAGCCGGAGCACGTGGCGGCCGTGACCGCCGCCGCGCTGTCGGTGGACCGCGCCGGCGGCGCGGCGTTCGCGGCCGGGGCCGCGGCGAGACCGCCGGCCAGAGCCAATCCGGCAACTGTGAGGACGATGCGCTCGCGTAACAGCACAACGGTTCCTTTCCGTCATACGGCGGACGGTTCCTCCATCAGGTCCCTGGTTGCCCGCCGGGACGAGACCACCGTGCCTCCTCCTGTGTCCCTCTTCAGCCGCCTTGGGGCAATACCACCCTTTCGGGAACTCTCGCACCCGGGACCTCTGAAAAGACGGCCGGCGGGAGGTGCGGACTCGATTGCGGCACGCCGGCCCGGCCACCGGCCGTTCAATGAAGGTCAGCGCGCTTTTCGAGGCGGGTGCCGTCGCGAAGGGTGATCGACATCAGGTCGCCGGGGGACTCCAGTTCCAGGCGGTGCCAGCGGCCACGGGGGACGATCACGGCGGTGCCCGCCGGCAACGGCACCATCTCCTCGGCGCCGCCAGGCCTTTCGGGGCGGAAGTAGAGGCGTATGCCGCCGGTCAGGCAGCACACCGCTTCCTCGGCCTCCGGGTGCATCTCCCAGTGGTCGGCATGGACGTCGGCGTCGGTCTCGACGTGGAACGTGGCGATCTGCCAGGCGCCGGATCCGCTGCTCGTCATCTGCCGTTCGACGGCTCGGACGTCGCCGTCGGGGTGGAAGTGCAGCGCCGAGGCGAACAGGTCGACGGTGTTGGTCGTCATGAGGGTGTTCCTTCCAACTGCTGGCCGGCGGAGACGGTGGACTGCGGGAGAGGCGTGGAGACCCGCCGGCGCGGCAGCACGCCGATCGCCACGACCGCCGCGAGCACGAAGAGGGCGGCACCGACGGCCAGGCCCAGGGCATAGCCGGCGTTGAGCGCGGCGGGGTCGGTGGCCGTGCCGGTGTGGTGGGCGGCGGCGGTGGCCAGGGCTGCCAGGCCGAGGCAGCCGCCGAGTTGGCGGGAGCTGTTCATGAGGCCGGAGGCCATGCCGGCCTCACGCGGGGCTATGCCGGTGGTGGCGGCTGCCGCGACCGGGGCCAGGACCAGTCCGGCGCCGACGCTGGTGACGAGGGACGGGCCGAGGACGTCGGTCAGAAAGCCGCCGTCCGGGCTGATACGGGCGAACCAGGCCAGGCCCGCGGCGGCCAGCAGGGCACCGGGCACCAGGGATGCGCGGGGGGTGCGTGCCGCGGTGATGCGGGTCGCCACGATGGTCCCCGCGACCAGACCGGCGGAGAAGGGAAGAAATGCCGTTCCGGTCGCCGCGGCGCCCATGCCCAGGATCTGCTGCATGTAAAGGGACACGAAGTAGAAGGCCGTGAACTGCCCGGCCGCGGCCAGGAACACGAGCACGTTCGCTCCGGCGACCTGGCGGCTGCGCAGCAGGCCGAGGCGCAGCAGCGGTGCTGCGGCTCTCGACTCGGCTACGACGAACGCGGCCAGCAGCACGGCCGCGGCGGCGAGGGAGGTCCATGTGACCGGGGAGCCCCAGCCAAGGGTGTCGGTGCGGACGACACCGAGCACCAGCAGCCCGAGTCCGCCGGTCGCCAGGACGGCGCCCAGCGCGTCCAGTCTCTCGCGCCGGGCGGGTGACTCCCCGGCGTCCCTCCCCGCCGGTACCAGCGCCAGAGCCGCCGCGACGATGGGCAGGTTGATCAGCATGACCCAGCGCCAGCCCGCGTACTCGGTCAGCAGCCCGCCCGCCAGCACGCCCAGCGCGCCGCCCGCGGCGTTCACCGCGCTCCACACCCCGAGGGCACGGACGCGCCGGGGGCCTTCGGTGAAGGTGGTGGTGAGCATCGCCAGCGCGGCCGGCGCGGCTGCGGCGGCGCCCAGGCCCTGGCCCGCGCGGGCGGCGACCAGTTGCCAGGGGGCCTGGGCCAACCCGCCCGCCAGCGAGCACAGTCCGAAGACGGCCAGCCCCAGCACGAACAACCGACGCCGGCCGTAAAGGTCGCAGGCGCGGCCCCCCAGCAGCAGGAACCCGCCGAACGTGAGCGCGTACACGTGCACGACCCACGACAGGTCGAGCGGCGCGAATCCCAACGCGGTGCGGATCGCGGGTAATGCGACGTTGACCACGGACATGTCCAGGGCGACGACGAACTGGGCGACGGCGGCTGCCGCCAGCACCAGTCCGGGCCTCCCCCGAGAGTTTCTATACATGTAAGAAAAGTTAGCGGCCAGGCGCGCCGTTGTCGACACCTGGGAGATGATGGGGACATGCCGCAACCGTCCGCACCCCGCAAAACCCTGGGCCGACCTCCCCGGATCTCCCGCGAGGAGATCATCGAGACAGCCCGCCGCATCGTGGCGGAGGGAGGAGTGGACCGGCTGACCATGCGGCGGCTGGCCACCGAGGTCGGCAGTACGCCGATGGCGCTCTACCACCACGTCCGCGACAAGGAAGAACTCCTCGTCCTCCTGCTGGACGACTACGCCGCACGCACCCTGCACCGGCCGGAACTTCCCGCCCACCCCCGCGAGCGGGTCATCGTCGCGGCCGCCGCCGTCCACGAGGCGCTCGCCGCCTGCCCCTGGATCGTGGAGGTACTGACGGCCGACGACCTGATGTCCACGTCCGCGCTGTGGTTCGTCGAGCAGATCGTCGACGGTCTGGTCGCCTCCGGCCTCTCCCCCGACCGGGCCGTGCACGGCTACCGTGCGATCTGGTACTACACCGCCGGAGAGATCGTGGTCCGGGTGACGGCGGCGCGGCGGCGCGCGGACGACGACCGTGCGACCTACCGGGAGCACGTCTTCGCCGACCTCGACCCGCGAGAGGTACCCCGCTTGGCACAGATCGCGGACCGCTGGGCGCCGCTGACCGCCGAAGACACCTACCTGGACGGTCTCCGAGCCCTGGTGGACGGCCTCCTCGCCGCCCACTGAGACGGCCGGTGGCGTGTCCGTGTCGGAGCCTCCGCCAGGGGTGGGATCGGCGTTGGCGTTTCGGCCGTCGGTCGGGCTCGGGTCAGGCCAAGGGTGGGCGGGGCCCCGCGTCAGCACCACAGGGGCGCTGTCCGAGACGGAACCCCGACATCCGGGGCACCCGTGGACGCCGCCCATCTCAATGGACGGAACGGGCAGCGGTGATTTCCCTCCCGGAATCGGACACTCTCCCCCGCGATCCGGCCACCCGGCGGGCCGTCCTGGGAATCGGCCACGCGTTGGCCTAACGTCCCTGCCCTGCCGCCACACCGGGCGCACCCTGCTCCCGCGGATCGCGGCACTAGGAGCTGTTCATGCGTATGTCCGCTTTGGCCACCGCAGGTTCGTCTCTCGGGCTCGTACTGGCGCTGGCGTCCGGAGCGAGCGCTGCCACCCCCGCCCCCTCTGCCGACGCCTCCGCCAAGACGGCGCCCGCCGGTACGGCCCGGCCGACCACCGGCGCCGTCATGCACTACGGCTACGACGGCGCCGGTAACACCTACCAGTCGGCGACGCTGGACCTGTCCGACCCCAGGGCCAAGGACCCCGCCAACTACCTCCCGAAGAAGCTCGTCGACTCCGCGCGGGCGATAGAAGCCGCCAAGACCAGCGGCAAGACGGCCACTCCCGCCGCGAACGCCGCCGGCGCGTTCCTGTGCACGCTGTACGTCGGCGGCCTGCGGGACTGGAACCTCGGCGACCTCCAGGGCACCACCAACCAGGACTGCTCCGGCAGCTTCCGCGTCCAGCACACCAACGGCCAGTTCGCCTGGGACAACGGCGGCTGGGCGCGGTTCACCGGCTCCGTCGTCGGGCCGGAGACCACCGCCCAGCACAACGACACCATCTTCATGGTCTGGTGTAATCACCCCGCCGGGTACGGCCAGAAGCCGTACCGCCTGGAAGCCCGCGGGTACGCGACCGCGACGGACGGCACCCAGGTCAAGGGCTATCTCCAGTACGGAGGCTCCAGCAAGTGGACCTGCCTGTAGAACAGCCGCGCAACACGTTCGGCTACGACCCGGCCAGCGGACCCGTCGACGCCACCACCGTGACCCCGGACACCCCGTCCGGCCCGGCCGGTGACGAGGGGGACGACGACGGCCCGGCGGTGATCCTGGCCCGTGCGACGGCACGACGGGCGACCCCCGCCGACGACCCGACCCACTGACGCCGGCCCCCACGACCGTACCCCCTCTGCCCGGCACGGGGAGAGGGGGCACGCGCGCGGAGGGGAGTCAGGGACCAACGCCTGCGCAGCCGCGCATCGACCACCGCGCGCAGGTCCGCCGAGCCTGGTGACAGGTCGGGGGCACCGGTTACCGTCCGGACGGGGCCGGTGTCCAGCTCGGCGTCGACGGAC